>DASYZD010000360.1:0-1991 GCA_035946655.1 Allostellaceae bacterium
CGCGGGCTGTCGGTGGTGCGTGGATTCGTTCGCTTTCTCGAACGCCGCGGCCTGGCGTCGAGCCCGGCGCTTGCGGTGCTGCGCGCGCCGAAGCTGCCGCACAGCGTGCCCAAACCGCTTTCGGTCGAAGGCGCCGCCGAAATGATCGACGCGCCGTCAGGCCTGGGCGCGAGTGGTGCGACCCAGAGTGTCTGGCAGGCCAAGCGCGACGTCGCGGTGCTGACGCTGCTTTACGGGTGCGGGCTGCGGATTTCCGAAGCGCTCGGCCTCACGCGCCGCGAGGCGCCGGGATCGGGGCCGATCGTCATTACCGGCAAGGGCCAGAAACAGCGCATGGTGCCGGTGCTGCCGGCGGTCAGCGCGGCGATCGCCGATTACCTCGCCGCCTGCCCCTATGCGCTTCAAACCGACGGTCCGCTCTTTGTCGGAGCGCGCGGCGGCCCGCTCAACCCGCGCCTCGTGCAGCGCCGGATGGAACAGCTGCGCGGCGCGCTCGGCCTCCCCGAGACCGCGACCCCGCACGCGTTGCGCCACAGCTTTGCCACCCACCTTTTGGGCGCCGGCGGCGACTTACGCGCGATCCAGGAGCTTCTCGGCCATGCCAGCCTGTCGACGACGCAGCGCTATACGAGCGTTGAAACCGAGCGCCTGCTCGCGGTCTACGATGCGGCGCACCCTCGGGTGCGTCCAAATGCGCACCCTGGGGGACCAAAAAACCGGCCGGCCGAGCCTGTTATGAATTCGCCGCCGCCGGCGTTACTGAAGCGGCGATGACGTGGCTGGCGACCCGGTCGCTCAGGTGGCTGACGAGAACATCGCGCATCTCCGCGGTCTCGGCGATTTCCCGCTCGATCGCCTTGAGGGCGCCGAAGCACTGCGAGATCGTCGCCATCGCTCGGGCGGCCTGATAGCGGCTGTACAATTTACCGATATGCGCACTCAAATATTCAAGTTCAGCCCATTCTTGCGACATCGTGATCATGGTCCCGCCTAGAAGCTCCGAGTTTTGGGGACCAGGCCCCGGGTCAAAATCCCGAGAGAGAAGTTCGAGCCCGGCCCAACCGCCCATCCCATCTTGCGGCGCCCGATACCTCACGGAACGCCACGAACCCTGCCATCAATTGCTTGCGCCGAAGTTAAATTTCCCAGCCACGCCGCGCCTATTACCTTGCATCCAATGGATTATCGCGACCTGGCGGGCGGCTGGGCGCTAGCCTTCGAGCACCTCTTTCATCGTCGTGCCGATTGCGGCCGGGGATTGGGTCACCGTGACGCCGGCGCGGCGCAGCGCCTCCATCTTGTCGGCGGCGCCGCCCTTGCCGCCGGCAATGATCGCGCCGGCGTGGCCCATGCGGCGGCCCGGCGGCGCGGCGGCGCCGGCGATAAAGCCGACGGTCGGTTTCTTCTTTCGGTGCGTGCGCAGGAATTCGGCGGCCTCCTCCTCGGCGGTGCCGCCAATCTCTCCGATCATGACGATCGCCTGGGTCTCATCGTCGGCGAGGAACATCTCAAGGACATCGATGAAGTCGAGCCCGTGGATTGGGTCGCCGCCGATCCCGACGCAGGTCGATTGC
Source organism: Allostellaceae bacterium (assembly GCA_035946655.1). GTDB lineage: Bacteria > Pseudomonadota > Alphaproteobacteria > ATCC43930 > CGMCC-115725 > DATARH01. The sequence continues at coordinate 1,575 of DASYZD010000360.1, forward strand.
CCGAGCCCGGCGGCGGTTGTTTGCGCCACCGCCTCATAGGTGAGGGTCCCCGAGCGCGAGACGATGCCGACCCGTCCGCGGTTGTGTATATGGCCCGGCATGATGCCGATCTTGCATTCGCCCGGGGTGATGACGCCCGGGCAGTTCGGCCCGATGAGGCGGCCTTTCCACCCATCGAGGCTGCGCTTGACGCGGACCATGTCGAGGACCGGGATCCCTTCGGTGATGCAGATGACCAGCGGGGTCCCGGCGTCGACCGCTTCGAGGATCGCATCGGCCGCGTAGGGCGGGGGGACGTAGATGACGCTCGCGGTGGCGCCGGTCTTGGCGCGCGCCTCGTGGACGGTGTCGAACACCGGCAGATCGAGGTGGCTAGTGCCGCCTTTGCCCGGGGTGACGCCGCCCACCATCTTGGTG
>DASYZD010000361.1:0-14052 GCA_035946655.1 Allostellaceae bacterium
GATGGGCAACCCCAACATCGCGACCGACGACCACCCGCTGGTGCGCGAGAAGAAGGCCGAGCGCGACCGCGCCGCGCTCGACCTCGCGCGCACGACGATCGTCGCGCCGGTCAGCGGCACCGCAGTCAACGTCAAGCTGCAGCCGGGCGAGCAGGTCAGGGCGATGACGCCGCTCTTTGTCGTGGTGGCGAACACGCGGCCCTGGGTCGAGGCCAACATGAAGGAAACCGATCTGACCTATGTGAAGCCCGGACAGAAGGCCAGCGTCGTCCTCGACGTCTACCCGGATGTCACCTGGGAGGCGGAAATCGCCAGCATCAGTCCGGCGACCGGGGCGGAATTCGCGATCCTGCCGCCGCAGAACGCCTCGGGAAACTGGGTCAAGGTGGTGCAGCGGCTGCCGGTCCGCGTGCGCCTCCTGCCGCATCAGGGCGAGCTGCCGCTGCGCGCCGGCATGACCGCGACGGTGACGATCGACATCGGCCGCCAGCGCAGCCTCGCCGGTCTGCTGCACGGCAGCGCCAGCGCCGCCACCCGGCCCTAAATCCCTAACCGATCAAGTGCGGTCACTCGGTAATCGTCATCCCCGGGCCTGACCGGGGGATCTCGCGCAGCTTCCTGGAGATGGCCGGGTCAGGCCTGGTCAAGCCCGGCCATGACGAACGATAGGGGCAATTCAATTTGAACCAACTGTGCCGTAGCTCCGGAGATCAGTCGGCTCCGCCCGGCGATAGCCGGCATCGCCGCGCCGGCTGTCGCTGACGCGGGCGTGGCGCTTACGTCAGTGGCCGCTCAAACCGGGCGGGGTCGTTCCGGTGCCCCAGCCGGTCTTTTTGCCATGACCGGTCCAGCCGGGCGGCGTCGCGCCGCCGTTCCAGCCGTGCTTCTGACCCTGGCTGAACCCCGCAGGCGTACCAGTCCCGCCGCCCGGGCCGCCGCCGGAGCCATGTCCATGACCGTTACCGCCGGGCTGCGCGAAGGCGGGAGTGGTCATCCCGACCGCCACCGCTACCGCGGCCACCGACGCCAGAGCGACAAATCCTTTGTGCATGTGTCATCTCCTTTGTGGTCAGCATGCCGCCGCAAACGTTCCAAAATAATCAACGTTCCGCGTGCCGGCTACCCCGGCGCCCGGCTCGGGCCGACGAGGCTCGCCCCGCCGTCGACGACCAGGGTTTGCCCGGTGATGTAGCGCGCCTCTTGCGACAACAGGAACCGCACCGCGTGACCGATGTCCCAGCCGAGCCCCTCGATCCCGAGGACAGACGCCTTGCGCCGCGCCTCGCGGCCGGCGGGGCTCATCTGTCCGGTATACATGCGCGGGGTGTAGATGGGGCCAGGCGCCACGCAATTGACGCGGATGTTCTGCGGCCCGTGATCGACCGCCATCGCCCGGGTCAGCGCGATGACTGCGCCCTTCGAGGTCGAGTAGGCGGTCAGCCCACGTGGGCGCAAGGCCGAGATCGACGACACGTTGACGATGGCGCCGCCGCCTCCGGTCTCGATCATCGCGGGAATTGCGAAACGCGAGACGAGGAACATGCTGTCGACATTGACCTGCATGATGCGGCGCCAATCGGGAATCGCGGTATCGACGACGCTGCCGCGCCCGCCGATCCCGACATTGTTGTCGAGGAGGTCGAGCCGGCCGAACCGGGCGAGCGCGGCGTCAACCAGCGCGCGGCATTGAATTTCGTCGACGACGTCGGCGACAAACGGCGCCGCGGTGCCGCCCTCAGCCTGGATCATCGCGACAGTCTGATCGGCAGCCTCGGGGACGATGTCGACGACCAGCACCCGGGCCCCGGCGCGCGCCAACAAGATCGCGGCAGCGCGGCCGTTGCCGATGCCGTCATCGGGCGCGCCGCCCCCGGTAACGATCGCCACCTTGCCCGAAAGCCCCAAATCGTCGGTGGCGGATTGCGGATCGCTCATCTCTCGTTCTCGTGCAATGGAAGCGCTACGGTAACAGCAACCCTCGCGATCACCCAGTAAGACGACGGCATGCCCAGGCTCAAGGTCAGCATCGTTTTCGAATCCGGCGCGCGGATCGGTCCCGGCAAGGCCCGGTTGCTCGAATTCGTCCGGGATACCGGCTCGATCTCGGCGGCGGCGCGCAACATGGGGATGTCGTACAAACGCGCCTGGATGCTGATCGACAGCATGAATCAGGCCTTTACCGAGCCGCTGGTCGCAGCGACCCCCGGTGGCGCGGGAGGCGGTGGCGCCGCGTTGACCGCGTTCGGCGAGGAGGTGCTGGAGCGCTATTGCCGCATTCACCAATCGGCCATCGCCAGGACCGACGAGGATCTGGTGGCGCTGGCTAGCCGCGCCCGCGCGCAGGCCGGCGCCAAGGTTTAATCTTTTGGAATGAATAATCCGGGTCGCTCGGGTCACCTCGCTATGTTATCTTAGACATAGCGGATGGAGGAACCATGAAGCGACGGGTGTGGCTGGCCGGTCTCGCGGCGTTTATAGCTTTGGCGGTGGCCGGGACCGGATGGCCGTCGGCGGCTTGGGCCGGCAGCGTCGTCGTCTTCGCCGCGGCCAGCCTCAAGAACGCGCTCGACGACATCAATGCGAAATGGCTGCACGATAGCGGCAAGCACGTGGTCATCTCCTATGCGGCGAGCCCGACCCTGGCCAAGCAGATCGAGAACGGCGCGCCGGCCGATATCTTCATCTCCGCCGACCTCGCCTGGATGGACTATTTGCAACAGCGGAATCTGATCGCCCCCGCCAGCCGGCGCGAACTGCTCGGCAACAGCCTCGTGCTGATCGCGCCAAAGGACCGCGACGTCGCGCTCACGATCGGGCCGGGCTTTCCACTCAGAGCGCGGCTTGGCGGCGGACGCCTCGCGATGGCCGACCCGCGCGCGGTGCCGGCCGGCAAATACGGCAAGGCCGCGCTCGAAAAGCTTGGCGTGTGGAGCGCGGTCGAGAACCGCGTCGCGGCGGCCGAGAATGTTCGCGCCGCGCTCCTCCTGGTGGCACGCGGCGAAGCACCGCTCGGCATCGTCTACCGCACCGACGCCGCGGTCGAACCCGGGGTCAAGATCGTTGCCGCCTTTCCCGCCGACACCCTCCCGCCGATCCTCTATCCGATCGCGTTGACGGCGGCATCGACCAACCCCGACGCTGCCGCCTTCGCTGCGTATCTCAGCGGTCCGGCGGCCCGACCGCTATTCGAGAAGCAGGGCTTCACCGTGCTGGCGGAGGGCAGCCACGGATCGTGACCCGGTGAGCGCGGTGTTTGCGTTTTCGCCGGACGAGGTGACCGCGATCCGCCTGTCGCTCAGGGTTGCGTTGTGGGCGATGCTGTGGAGCCTCCCGATCGGGATCGCGGTCTCGCTCCTCTTGGCCCGCGGACGCTTCTGGGGAAAGTCGCTGTTGAACGCGGTCATCTATCTGCCGCTCGTCATGCCGCCGGTCGTCACCGGCTATATCCTGCTCCTCTTGTTCGGCCGGAAGGGGCCACTCGGGCGCCTCCTCGCCGACAGTCTCGGCATTGTCTTTGCGTTTCGCTGGACCGGCGCGGCGCTCGCCTGCGCGGTGATGGGGTTTCCGCTGATGGTGCGCTCGATGCGGCTGTCGATCGAGGCCGTCGACCGCCGGATCGAGGATGCCGCAGCAACTCTCGGCGCCAATCGGTTCTGGGTGTTCGCGACGATCACCCTGCCGTTGATCCTGCCCGGGATTGTCGCCGGGATGATCCTGTCCTTTGCCCGCGCGCTCGGCGAATTCGGCGCGACGATCACCTTCGTCTCCAACATTCCCGGCGAAACCCAGACGCTGCCGGTCGCGATCTATACGCTCCTTCAGGTGCCCGGCGGCGACCTTGCGGCGTTTCGGCTGACCCTGGTGTCGATTTTGATCTCGCTCGCCGCGCTCCTCGCCTCCGAGGTGCTGATCGAGCGCGCGTCGCGTCGAATTCACGGGCTCTGACATGCTTGAGGTCGCGGTCGCCCACCGTTTCGGGAGCTTTACCCTCGACGCCGCGTTCCAGAGCGCCGGCGGACTGACCGTGCTCTTCGGTCGCTCGGGCGCCGGCAAAACCACGCTGATCAACGCGATCGCCGGGCTCCTGCGCCCCGAGCGCGGCCATATCATCGTCGATGGCGAGGTCCTGACCGACACCGAGCATGGCATCTTTGTGCCGGCCCGCCGCCGCCGCGTCGGCTATGTGTTTCAGGAGGGGCGCCTATTTCCGCACCTGAGCGTGCGGCAGAACCTGCTTTACGGCCGCTGGTTCGCCCCACGAGGCGGCCGGACCGGCGAGGTTGAACAGATCGTCGACCTGCTCGGCATCGGCGCGCTCCTCGACCGGCGGCCGGCACTTCTGTCGGGCGGCGAAAAGCAGCGCGTCGCGATCGGCCGGGCGCTTCTGGCACGCCCGCGCCTCCTTGTGATGGACGAGCCGCTCGCCTCGCTCGACGAGGCGCGCAAGACCGAGATCCTGCCCTATATCGAGCGGCTGCGCGACGAAACTGGAGTACCGATCGTCTATGTCAGCCATCAGATCGCCGAGGTGGCCCGGCTCGCCACCGACCTGGTCGTCATTTCCGAGGGCCGCGTCGCCGCGATCGGCCCGACCGCTTCGATCATGGGGCGGATCGACCTCTTCCCGCTGACCGGGCGGGCCGAAGCCGGCGCCATCCTCGCGACAACGGTGGCCGGCCACGATCCCGCGTTTGGCCTGACGACGCTGCGCGCCGCGGCGGGCGAGTTGCGGGTGCCCCATCTCGACCTGCCGGTCGGCGCGGCCCTGCGGGTCCGCATCCGCGCGCGCGATGTGATGATCGCGCTCGCACCCCCCGAAGGGTTGAGCGCGCTAAACGTTTTGCCCGGAACCGTTGCCGAGATCGGCCGCACCGACGGGCCGATCGTCGAGATGCGCCTGGATTGCGCCGGCGAGGCGCTGATCGCCCGGCTGACCCGGCGCTCGGTCGAGACGCTGGGCCTGGTTTGCGGACGACCGGTCTACGCCGTCATCAAGAGCATCGCCTTCGACCACCACGCCTTCGCCGGCGCGGCGCCGCCCTCACCCGGCGCCGATGCCGACACGCGGGATGGGTAATCGGCTCGCCTACTGCACGCCGAGGAGCTCGACATCGAACGTCAGCGTCGCGTTGGGCGGGATGACGCCGCCGGCGCCGCGCGCGCCATAGCCGAGGTCGGGAGGGATGATGAGGGTGCGCTTGCCGCCAACCTTCATCCCGGCGACGCCTTCGTCCCAGCCGCGGATCACCTGCCCGGCACCCAAGGCAAAGCTGAACGGCTGGCCGCGATCGAGCGAGCTGTCGAATTTGGCGCCCTTGGCGCCATTGTTGTAGAGCCACCCGGTGTAATGCACGCTGACCTTCTTACCCTTGGTCGCTTCCGCGCCGGTGCCGACAGTGGTGTCGGTGTATTTGAGGCCGTCTGCCATCTCGGTCATCTTAGGCAATGCTCCCTGCGCCACGGCAGGCGGCGCGGCTAGAGAAAAAACAGCGAGCGCCGCCGCGGCGGCGCTGACATGGATCAGTTTCATGGGGAAGCGGTTGTGTTGTATCTGTTGCGTGAAAGAGGAGGGCAAGGCCTATGCCCGGCGGCATCCTGAACGAGACGATCGGCTGCGTCACGGACATTCTCGGGCCCGAGCTCGATCGCATTGACGTCGAGCGGGCGGTCGTCGGGCTCTTCTTCACCGGGGTCAAGCTGTCGTCCGGCACCGCGGGAACCTGCGCGACCCCGCGCGACGCCGCGCCCGGCGACATCTGCTGTCCGATATCGGCGCATCGCGTCGCTTTCCGTCGCCTTGCCGGCCGGCCGGCTTCCGAGCTGATGCGCGAGGCCTTGTCCGATAACGGCCTCTCACGCGCGGTCGGCATCGCCACCTTGAATGCGCTGGCCGAACAGTGCTGGCGCCGCCGCCCCGCTCCCGGGGTCGAGCTGCTGGCCGGCGCCGACGCCTTTGACGCGAGCGACATCCGCGACGGCGAGCGCGTCGTCCTCGTTGGCGCCTTCATCCCGTTCCTGAAGGAATTGAAGCGGCGCCGCCTTGCCTACCTCGTCCTCGAGCGGAACCCGGGCGCGCTCAAGCCCGAGGAGATGCCGTTCTACCGCGCCGCCGAATTGGCGCCGGAGGTCGTGCCCAACGCAGACGCGCTACTGATCACCGGCTCGACCCTCATCACCGATACGCTCGAGGACCTGCTCGCGCTCGCCAACCCTCGGGCGCGGGTCACCATCGTCGGCCCGACCGTCGGCATGCTGCCCGACCCGTTCCTCGCGCGCGGCGCGGACATTCTCGGCTCGGTCCGCATCACCGCGCCCGACGAATTTCTCGACCTGCTCGCCGAAGGCGGTTCGGCGCCGCATTTCCTCGGCACTTGCGCCGAGAAGATCGTGCTGGCGAGGAAGGCTGTGGCGACAGCGAAGGTGGCGTGAAAAAAACCGTCATCCCGGCGCAGGCCAGGACCCATCCTTCCGCCAACTCGCAAGCTGACACATGGGTCCCGGCCGGCGCCGGGATGACGATAATGGGATGGCCGAGAGATGGCGCGGATCTATGATCTCGCCAGTTCGGAGCGAGGGAGGACGCGATGGCGGAGCGGCTCGGCGGCGGCGAGTGGACATTCGAGGTCCAGGAGAACTGGGCGAAGATCCCGGACGAGATCGTGCTCGGCGATTGCGCCGCGGTCGGCGTCGACGCCCATGACAACGTCTATGCCTTCAACCGAGGCGACCACCCGATCGCGGTCTTCGACAAGGCCGGCAATTTGCTACGCACCTGGGGCGAGGGCGTCTTCACCCGGCCGCATGGCGTCCACGTTGCGCCCGACGACACGATCTGGCTGACCGATGACGGCGACCACACGGTGCGGCACTGCACGCTCGACGGCAAGATCCTGATGACGCTGGGGGTGCCGGGGAAGCCCGCGCCGTTCATGAGCGGGGAGCCGTTCCACCGCTGCACCCACACCGCGCTCTCGCCGCAATGCGACCACGTCTACGTCTCCGACGGCTACGGCAACGCCCGCATCCACAAATATTCGATCGACGGCAAATTGGAGAAATCGTGGGGCGAATCCGGCACCGATCCAGGCCAGTTCAACATCGCCCACAACATCTGCTGCGATCCCCAAGGCTGGGTCTACCTTGCCGACCGCGAGAACCACCGCGTCCAGGTGTTCGACGGCGACGGCAAGTGGGAAACGCAGTGGAACAATCTGCACCGCCCGAACGGAATGTGCCTCGGCCCCAGTGGCGCCCATCGGGCCGACCCCTTGTGCTATATCGGCGAGGGCGGGCCGGCGGGCGAGATCAACAAGGACTGGCCGAATATCGGCGCGCGGGTCTCGATCCACACGCTGAAGGGGAAGGTGGTCGCGCGGCTCGGGAAGCCGCATGGCGGGATGGGCCCCGGGCAATTTACTTCGCCCCACGGGATCGCCGTCGATAGCCGCGGCAACATCTATGTCGGCGAATTGACCGGCCGCTCGTGGTCGCGCTTCTCCAAGGACCCGGTGCCAAAAAAGATGCGCGTCATCCATAGGCTGGAGAAGGTGGCGGCGTAGGAAGCAGGCCCCCACCCCACCCTCCCCCGCTTACGGGAGAGGGACCAGGGTTGCGTTGAAACACCTCCCTCCCCTCCCCGGGTCAAGCCCGGGGAGGGAGGGGCCTGCGGCGAAGCCGTGGGAGGGTGGGGGCATCACGCGCGCCGCATCACGATATTCCCGTACTCGTCGAGGCGCGCCGTCCAGCCGGGCGGGATCAGGCAGGTCGCGTCGTATTCCTCGACGATGCAAGGACCCCTATGCGGCACGGCGAGGTCGCTGCGGTTGACCAATTCGGCATCGAGCCAGCCCTGCGGCCCGAAATAGGCGCGGCGGCGCTTGTCGGGAATCGCGATGTCGGGGGCGAGGCTCGCGGCGGCGGCCGAGGCGGCGCGCGGCTGGTCGGGGATGCCGCGGCCGACGACTTCGAGACTGACCAGCTCGACCGGCTCGTCCGCCCCGGCGCGGTGGCCGTAGGTGCGCTCGTGCTCGGCGCCAAAGGCGTCTTCGAGCGCGAGGAGCGCGGCGCGGTCGAGCCGGCCCGCCGCGAGGACCACGCGCAACTCAAAGGATTGCCCCTGGTAATGGAGGCTGGCGCTGCGCCGGATCTCGATCTGGCCAGGGTCGAACCCGTCCTGCCCAAGCCGCGCCCGCGCCTCGCCTTCGAGCCCATCGATGACGGCCTGCGCCTCGGCGGGATCGAGCCCGCGCAGCAGCCGCTTCCGGGTGCGGGTGAAGTAATATTCGATCTCGGCGTAGAGGAGGCCGAACGAGGAAAAGACGCCGGCCGAGGGCGGGATCAGCACCTGCGGGATGCGCAAGGCCTCGGCCATCCCGGCGGCGAATACGGGGCCATTGCCGCCAAACGCGACGAGCGCGTATTCGCGCGGGTCACGGCCGCGCTCGCTCGACACCGCTTTCAAGGCGCGGATCATGTTGGAGGCGGCGATCAGATGGGCGCCGTAGGCCGCCTCCTCGAGGCTCAACCCGAGCGGGCGGGCGATCTTGTCGGCGATGACGGCGCGCGCCTTCGCGGCGTTGAGCCTCACCGCACCGCCCACCAGCTGCCCGGGGTTGAGGTAGCCGAGGACGACATTGGCGTCGGTCACCGTCGGCTCCAGGCCGCCCTGGTCGTAAGCGACGGGGCCAGGGACCGCGCCGGCGCTGTGCGGCCCGGCCTGCAAGGCGCCGCCCGCGTCGATCCACAGGATCGAGCCTCCCCCGGCGCCGACTTCCGCCAAATCGATCGCCGGCACTTTGAGCGTATAGCCGGCGCCCGAGAGGAGCCGCGAGCCTAAGACGATGCCGGCGCCGACCTGGTATTCGGTGGCGCGCGTCAATTCGCCATTCTCGATGAGGGAGGCCTTCGCCGTGGTGCCGCCCATATCGAACGAGATCGCCTTCATGACGCCGATGCGGCGGGTCAGCGCCTGGACCCCGACGACCCCGGCGGCCGGCCCCGATTCGATGATGTGCATCGGGGTCAGCGCCGCGGCTTTGGCGGTAGTCAGGCCGCCATTCGACTGCATCAGGAGGAGCGGCGCGTCGATGCCGGTGCGCTTTACTTCGCCGGCGAGGCGATTGAGGTAATGCTCGACGATCGGCCGCACGTAAGCATTGATGACCGTCGTCGAGGTTCGCTCGTATTCGTTGATGACCGGCAATACCTCGGCGCTGATGCAGAGCGTCATTTCCGGAGCGAGGCGGGAGGCGATCGCCTTCACCCGCTCTTCATGCGCCGGGTTGAGGTAGGAATGGAGGAGGCAGACGGCGATCGCCTCGACCCCCTCCCCCACCAGAAACCGAATCGCGCGCTCGACGCTTTCTTCGTCAAGGGGCGTATCCACCCCGCCCTCGGCATTGACCCGTTCGTCAATTTCGGTCCGCAGGCGCCGCTCGATCAGCGGCGGCGGCTTGGTCCACGACATGTCGTAAAGCCGCGGCATCCGCAGATTGCGGATCTCGAGGACGTCGCGAAACCCCTTGGTGGTGATGAGCCCGGCCTTCGCGCCCTTCCGCTCAAGGATCGCGTTCGAGGCGACCGTCGTGCCGTGCAGGAGTTCGACGATGCCGGAGGCTTCGGCGCCGATCTCGCCCAGCAATTCGCCAAGCCCCTCGACGATCGCCCGGGCATAATCCTCGACCGTGGAGGACACCTTCTTCGTATAGCGGTTGCCGTCATCGCCGAGCAGCACGATATCGGTAAATGTCCCCCCGATATCGACTCCGGCCCGGAAGGCACGCGCCATTAACCGGCAATCTTCGGCTGTGGTTGCGCAGGACGTCCCTCGAGACGCCCACGGCGCGGGCTCCTCAGCATGAGGCCCTTCTTTAACGCCATCATAAACTTACCTCATCCTGAGAGCCCGACTAGAAATGAATGTAATCAAGTCCGTTGGTCACCGTCGCCCCCGCGGAAGCGGGGGCGCGTACGCAATCGCTGGGGAACAGCTGTTTCATCGGTCAGCTGCGGAGCCGAAATGAAGCACAAGTGTGGACCCTTGCCGCTGGCCGCAGAGGGCCGAACGGCCGGCGTAGTCGCGCAAGCCGGCGTTCGGGGCGGCTGGGGCGAACTGCCGGACGGGGTGGAATCCGCTCCTTGGCTTATCCACGGTCCGACGCGGGGCTCGCGCCGTTGACCGACCTTGCTCGTGCTGGCGTCGCGGCAGCGCCCTCGGGGTCCAGTCAAAGAATCCCGGCTTCTTCCGCCGCTTTTTCGAGGGTCTCCCATCCGGTGGTAACGCCGCGCACAAACGCGTTGCATCCCTCGCCTTCCAGTACCGCTTTGCCTGCGGCATCGTGCGCATCGACGGCGACGAAGGCCTGAGTGATCTTCTCGACCAACGCCGGATCCAAGTCGCTGTGCGCCGTAAAACAGCAATGACTGTAGCCCGGGCTGGACCAGATGATCCGGAAGCCCCCTGACGGCAACTTTGCCTCTCCCTGCAAGGCCTCGATGGTCCGGCCGCTTACCGCACCGGCATCATACTCGCGCTGCCGAACCCGTTCCACGACATCGCGCTCATCGGAAGGGGCGTCGCCCTGGCGCTCGTCATAGAAGCTACAGACGGCCAAATCACGCGCCGGATCGAGCCCGAGCTGTTGCAGGAAATAGTACGGCAGTAACCCTGCTTGCATCGAGCCGCGACTCCCGAGGGCGACCCGTTTTCCCTTCAGATCCTGGATAGACTTAATAACCGAGCCCGCATAGGTGATAAAATGGGTCGTGAAGTCGAGATCAACATCGCGCATCGCCACCACTTGACAGGCACCCTGGACGCGACGCTTTGTCTTTACATAGGCAAGAGGAGCATTCCAGGCTAGATCGATTTCGCGTCTGGCGAATGCCTCTACCAAGGCATCGTAGTCCGAGTAGATCACCCAATCGAGTTCGATCCCATGCCGAAGAAAATGCGCCTTAAGTCCGCGGAATATACCGACGTAAGAGGGCGATCCTGCCCCGCCGAGCCGCACCATGATGACATCCTCCCGATAAGCGGCGACCACTGAAGGGATCAGCCATCACTGGCTGATCCCTTTATGTTACCGCGGTTTTCGCGCGAGAAAGGCGTAGCCGAAGACCTCGAACAAGCGCGCCTTGCCCTCCCCGCCAGCACCGCCGAACGTGTCGACCGGCGGGCCGATGTCGATGTCGACGAACCCGCTTTCTTCCAACATCCTCCGCCATCCTGCGCACGGCAGGCCACCGGCAATTCAATCGGTCCACAGGTCGATGTTGCGGACAGCCGCTTCGGGCACGACCTTGCCGGTAGCAATATCGGCGAACTGCAAGCGTCCACCAGGGCGAAGCACCCGAATGACCTCATTTAAGACGCGTTTTTTGTCGGCGCAGAGGTTAATGACGCCATTGCTGATGACGACATCGGCCCAATCGTTCTCGACCGGCAAGTCCTCGATGATCCCCTTGCGGAATTCGACAGTGCCGAGGCCCATCGCCGTCGCCGCCGTTCGCGAGCGTTGCAGCATCTCGTCGGTCATGTCGACGCCGACGACGCGCCCCTCGGGGCCAACCTGTTCGGCGGCGACAAAGCAGTCGAAACCGCCGCCCGAACCAAGATCGACGACCCGCTCGCCGGCGTTCAACGAGCCCTGCGAGAAGGGATTGCCGACACCGGCAAACGCCTCTATGGCGCTCTCGGGCATTCGGGCGACAAGGTCCTCGTTATAACCCAATCGCCGCGCCAGCGCTCGTCCCGTGTGGAAGTGGAAGGTGCCGCGCGGATTGACGGCGACATCCCGATACTTGGCCCTGACTTCGTCGCGGAGGGTCACCGCATCGACCGGTAAAGCCTCACTCATCCGGTTCTCCTTTTCGAGCTTCGTTTATGTGTGCTCAAGGTAAGCACGAGCTTCAATAGGCAGACCTTTCTGATTCCACTGTTCCATGCCCCCGCGCAGTACCCCGACATCGCGGAAACCTGCATCACGAAGCAGCGTCGCCGCAGTTGTCGAGCGCTTATCCGTCCGGCAGACCAGGACGACCGGCGTGTTCTTGAGGGCACTGATCTCCATGATGCGCTCCGGGAGTTCGTCGACCGGCATATTCGACGCGTCGGCGATGTGGCCAAGTGGACCCGTAAATTCGTCTGGCCCGCGCACGTCGATCACGGTGATGCCGGGGCTTTCCTTGAGCCGTTGCGCAAGCTCATCCACCTCGATCCATCGGGGCTGCCCCTGGCCGCGCAGGCGCCGCACCAGGCGTGGCAGGAACGCGATTGAGGCCAGCAGCGCGAGGGCGATCAGGCCGTAGCGGATCGCAGCCGTGTTGCCGCCGGCGGCCTCGCGGCCGGCATAGCCGAGCCAGGTGTAGGCCACCGTGCCCGGCACCATGCAGACAAGCGATGCAAGGACATAGTGCTGCAAGGAAATGCGCGTGAGGCCAAGCGCGTAGTTGGTGAGGTTGAACGGGAAAAGCGGCACGAGCCGCACGAAGGCAACGAAGCGCCAGCCCTCTGCCTCGACGCCGGTGATCAGGCGATCGAGCCGCCCGCTCGCCTTTCGTCTGACCCAATCCGCTGCGAGGTAGCGCGCAACGAGGAATGCAGTCGTCGCACCCAAGGTCGCGCCGGCAAGATTGAACACCGTCCCCCAAAGCGGGCCAAAGAGTGCGCCGCCGGCGAGCCCGAATATCGCTCCCGGAACGAAGAGGATCGTCCCCAGGGCAAACAGCACGATGTGGCCAAGCGGTGCCCAGAAACCGAGATCGTGGATCACGGTCTCGATCAGAGACGGATCGAGGCGATCGCGATCGAATGCGAGCCAGACCGCGACGGCGGTGACGAGGAGCGCAAGCACGAGACGGGGGAACGCGGCACGCAGCGTCGTCATTCCGCGGGCTCCCGTCGGCCAAGCGGATAGAGCCGGTCGTCGTCGCGGAACGGCTGAATCAGCATGCGGTCAAGCCTGAGTTCGGACGGATCGCGGAATTGCAGGATGCCGATCGTCATACCTGCGTGCCCGGCCGCCGGCTGGGCTTGATAGGTGCCGAACAGCCGATCCCACCAAGGCAGATTGAAGCCGAAATTGCTGTTGGTCTCTCGCGGCACGATCGAATGGTGGACGCGATGCATCTCCGACGTGACCACGATCCAGCGCAGCACGCGGTCGATCTGCGCCGGCAGCCGGACATTCCCGTGGTTGAACATCGAGGTGGCGTTGAGCAGCACCTCGAAGACCAGCACCGCCACCGGCGGCGTTCCGAGAGCCGCGACGACCCCGAGCTTGATTCCCATTGACAACAGGATTTCAATCGGATGGAAGCGCAGGCCGGTGGTAACGTCGAATTCAAGATCGGCATGATGCATCCGGTGCAGTCGCCAGAGCACCGGTACGGCATGGAACAGCACGTGCTGAAGGTAGATGGCGATGTCGAGCAGCATCACCGACGCCGGGATCGCAAGCCAGGCCGGCGCTTCGAGTGCCTGGAAAAGTCCCCATTCGCGCGTCTCGGCGAGCAGCGCCGTGCCGACAGCGGCGGTCGGGAAGACGAGTCGGACGACCACAGTGTTGAGAGCGACAATGCCCAGATTGCTCGGCCAGCGCCGGGCTCGGCCGATCTCCTGATGTCGGCGCGGCGACAGCCATTCCCACAGCGCCATAACCGCAAAGATGCCGGCAAAGGCGCCCAAGCGGATCAGGGGCTCATGGGCAAGCAGCGTCTTGGACACTAGGCTTGACGCCGATCATTATTCAATCAGTATGGTGATTGATCCATAGAGAGCGCTTCGATGTCAAGCCTCGGCCCTAAACAGCGTGTGTTCGCCGGTCTCGCCGAGATCGCCCAGGCGCTCGGTCACGCCCATCGGCTCGAACTGCTCGAACATCTCGGTCAGGGCGAGCGGAGCGTCGAAGACCTTGCCAGCCGAAGCGGGCTGACGGTGGCGAATACATCCCGGCACTTGCAGCTTCTTCGCCGCGCGGCGCTTGTCGAGGGCCGGCGCGAGGGGAAGCGGATCTTCTATCATCTGGCTGGCGAGGACGCGGTGATCGGGTT
>DASYZD010000362.1:0-1574 GCA_035946655.1 Allostellaceae bacterium
TGCCCGAAATCGATGACCGTAATGCCGGCGAGCGGCCGGTTCGCCCGCGGCGCTGCTTTTTCGGGCATTGGCGGTGTCGCATTCCTCGTTTGCGGGCCGCGATTGTCGCCCGGCATTGCCGGCGCGCGCAAGCCGGCCCTATTGTTGCCGGAACGCGTGCCGGAATGAGGAGGGACAAGTGAAATATGAGGTCATCTCGGCCGATTGCCACGTCGATCTGATCTGGCTCGATCCCGATCTCTTCGTGAAGAACGCGCGGAGCCAGTTCAAGGATCGCATGCCCTATGTGACCGACGGCCCGAAGGGCCCGGTCTGGGTGACGAAGGCGGGCTCGCAGTTCGGCCTCGTCAACGGCATGGGCTCGGTTGGCCGGGAATACATTCCGGGGCAGATCCATCGCTCCGACCGGATGGCCTCGACCGGGCTTTACGACGACGGCAAACGCGGCATCCGCCGTTTGACCGACCCCGATTTGCGCCTCAAAGACCAGGACCGCGACGGCGTCCAGGCGGAAGTCCTCTACGGCATCCTCGGCGCCGCGATGCGCATCAACGACAACGAGGCGGCGGGCGAGATGCTGCGCATCTACAACGACTGGCTCGCCGATTTCTGCGCGCGTCACCCCGAGCGCTATGCCGGGCTCGCCTCGGTGCCGAACCACGACACCGAGGCGGCGGTCGGCGAGATCGAGCGGGTGGCGCGGCGCGGCCACGTGCGCGGCCTCGAAATCGCCCGCCAGCACGACATGAAGGCGCTCTGGGACCCGTGGTGGGAACCGGTCTGGGCGGCGGTCGCGGCGAGCGGGCTGCCGCTGCATTTCCACACGATCGGCGGGCCGGGGCGCGATTTCACGAAGCTCACGGGCAAGGTGCTGCTCGCCGCCCGCGCCGCCAGCATCACCAGCTTTCAGATGCACATGGCCGACGTTCTGATGTCGATCATCTTTGCGGGCGTCCTCGAACGGCACCCGAATATGAAGCTCGTCATCGGCGAGGCCGGCACCGGGTGGATCCCCTACATCCTCGACCGCATGGACGCCGAGTGGGAGGAGCAGTTCCAGGGTCTCGACCTGAAAATGAAGCCGAGCCGATACTGGTACCGGCAGTGCTATGCGACCTATCAGAGCGATCCCGTAGGCGTGAAGCTCATCGACGAACTCGGCGCCGACAACATCATGTGGGGCTCCGACTTCCCGCATCCCGACGGGGTGTGGCCGGATTCGCAGGAATACATCCGCCGCGAGCTCGGCCATTTGCCGGCAGCGACCCGCAAGAAGATCGTCTGCGACAACGCCGCGAAACTGTACGGATTCGTGTAGGCTTTTCGTCCTCCCGGCGAAGGCCGGGACCCAAGGCCACCGCGGATACCGGCCGGAGTTTATCCTCGGGCCGCGCGCAGCGCGGACCCGTGGGCCGGTATGACGCATGCGGGCGGGTCAGAGTGTGGACAGAAACTCTCCGACCGCGCGGTTGAAGGCTTCGGGCTGGTCGAGGTTGGCGGTGTGGCCGGCCGCCGGGATGACGGCCTTGCGCGCGCCCGGGATCTTCGCTGCCATGTAGTCGGCGGGTGCGATG
>DASYZD010000363.1:0-2117 GCA_035946655.1 Allostellaceae bacterium
CCGGGGCGAGATCGCCGAGAGCAGCTTCGAGCCGCGCGGTCACCTCCAGCGTGTTGGCGCCGTACTGCTCGTCGATATTCATAACGATCCCGGGCTGCCCCATGATGGCGGCGCCGCCGACGGCGGGAAGCGGCGCTTCGACGACATCGGCCACCTCGCCCAGCGTGACGCTGCTGCCGTCATGCCGGGCGATGACCGTACGGGCGAGCCCCGCCGGCCCCTTGGGCTGTCCTTCGGTTTCTATCGTGATGCGCTGGTTGGGAGTGCTGACAAAGCCGGCCCCGCGGACGCCCGTCGCGCGTCGCGCCGCGGCGAGGACGTCCTCGAAGCTGAGCCCGAAGCGGATCAGCCGGTCACTATCGACGAGGATCTGGGTCGACCGCTCCTCCCCGCCAAAGATCTCGGCCCCGGTGACCCCCGGCACCGACAGGAGGACCGGCTGGATCGTCCACTTGGCGATGGTGCGCAGATGCATCTGCGATTGCGTGGTCGATGTCAGCCCGATGACAAGGACGGTGGCCGCCGACGAGGTCAGCGGCGTCATCGTTGGCGCTTGGGTTCCGCTCGGCAGCTGGCCGGCGACCGTCGCGAGCCGCTCGGAGACAAACTGGCGGTCGCGATAGAGATCGGTCGACGGGTCGAAATAGACCTTGATGTCGGACAGTCCCTGGATCGAGGTCGAGGTTACCCGCTGCAGGTTTGACGCACCATTGATCGCAGTCTCGATCGGCCGGGTGACCAGCGTCTCGACCTCTTCCGCCGAGAGGCCCGGAGCTTCGGTCTGGACGTCGACCTGCGGCGGCGCGAACTCCGGAAAGGCGTCGTAGCTCGCGTGCCCCAGGCTATAGATCCCATAACCGACGAGCAGGCAACCGAGCGCGACGATGACGCCGCGCCAGCGCAGCGCAAAACCGATGATCAGGGCTTGCAGCCCGGTGCCGCGCATCATCCCTAATCCTCGATCGGGACCTGCGCGCGAAACTCTTCGGACAGCAGCATCTGTGCACCGCGCACGACGATTTCCGGGTTGGGCGGCAACCCGCTGACGAGGTATCCGCCATCCGGCGCGGTGCGATCGGGGACGATGTCGCGCCGGACAAAGGTGATGGGGCCGGTGCGCAGGTAGATCCAGGCCTTGCCTTCCAGCCAGACGACCGCCGCCTCGGGCACCACCACCCGCTGCCCGCTCTTTGGCACGGCCAACAGCACCTCGAGGTTCATGCCGGGCAGCAGCGCACTGTCGGCGCTTGCCCGATAGAGATAGCCGATCCCCTGCAGCCTCGGGTCGATGGCGGGCGCCGGCGAAAGGTAGGCGAGGCTAAGCTCTCGTCCCCCGTCGAGCCGGACGCTTGCGGTTTCCGGCGGGGTCGCCCCGGCCGCTCCGGGCGGCAGCGTCACCCGGACCAGGTAATCCTCTCGCTCTATCAGCCGGGTGATGAGAACGGTGCGCTCGGTCAGCGCCGCGCCGAGGACGCCGCCCCAGGCCTGCCGGGCGCTCGCCGCCATACCCCGCAGCCGCGATTGCGCGGCATCGAGCATCGCCCGATCGACTTCGAAACTCCCCTGCGCCGCCTCTAACTGCGCGGCCGACATGTTTTGCCGGTCCTTATAAAGGATTTTCGCCCGTTCGAAGGCGCCGCGCGCGACCGCCAGCTTGGCGGTCGCGGTCGCGACCTCGCTCTTGGCCGCGAGATACCGGTTGCTGAGTTCGCTCAACGGCGTGGAATCGAGCACGGCGCCGTAGCCGACCACCGATTCCTGCGCGGGCGCTTGTGCCGCGCGGGCGGTCTCGATACCGCTCGCCTGCTGTTCCGCCGCGCTCAAGGTGACGGCCGCGAAGCCGTTCTTCATGGTCACCCGGGGCGGCTTCGGGCTGGCCGCGCGGTCGGCATTATCCGCATCCTCGGCCCGGCTCGGGGCGAACAGCCGCGGCGCCAGCAAGCCTGTTCCCGCCCCGAGGGCCAGCACGATCATGACGGCGCCGATGACCCGGCGGCGATCGAGGAATTGCGGTCGCGGCATCATGATCGAGGTTCCGGCGAGAAGAGAGGGCTGGTTTCCGGGACCGAGAATACGGCGCTCGGCTCGAAGAGGGGATGCTGGAGCGCATCCTCCAA
>DASYZD010000364.1:0-31206 GCA_035946655.1 Allostellaceae bacterium
GCACCCAATACCCCCATCAGCCGCGCCGTCACGTCGGCCTCGATCCCTGCCTCGGGCGGCAGGAGGTCGTAAAGTCCGGCCGGCAGCAGCGCGGGGTGCGGCGCGTCATTCATCAGGGGGCGGTGGCTTCGGGTGGGAAAGCGCTCATCCCAACCATTGTGCACCACACCGCTGGCAAGAACAGGAGGAAACCGCCGCCGCGCCGGCAAAAAGCCGACCCCCGGCGGGCAATTAGCGGCTAAAACAGGCGGCGGGGGCGCCAGCGATCAATGCTGCCCGGCCGCAGGTCCAAGGTCACGATGCCTTCTTCCACGAAGTCGATGACGCCGGTGCCGGAGATGCCGAAACCCTCAGCGAATGGGGAGATCGGCGATTGGTGATGAAACTCTCCCGCTACGCCCGGCGGTTGACCGGCTTCATCAGCGGGAACCTTGCGGGTTCGCAGCGCAGCGTTCTCGAGGCCGTCGAACGGCTTGCAATCGTGCAAGTGCGGGGCGCAACGACCGGATACGACCGGGAGACGCGGGCCATCCTGAAGGGCAGCAAATATCAGATTCATCTCTCGCCCTGGGCGACAGCGGATCTCGAAGGCGCCAGCGGCAGTGCCGCGGATCCAAAGTTCTCCTTCGGACCGTTGCGGGCCGGACCGTTGGGGGCGCCAACCGATTTGCTGGTGGTGCGGCACCACGCCCAGGGGATCTTGCCAAACGCCTTCACCGCGGCCTGGCTGGGGACCTTGCTGGCCGAGAAAGAGGTCCGCGCCGCATTGGTCGCTCGGGTTGGGAGCGGGCCGAATGGCGGCCGCGCGGTGGCGAATGCCGTAGTCAGATGGCTGCCCGAAGAGGCGCTCTGCGACGCCGGTCCCCGGTGGATCCGTCTGACCGCTGCGCCGGGCTTGGCTCATCACGTCCAAAACCTCCCCACCGCCTATCCCCTGTTGCACCGCGCCTATGACGGCTTCCGCGACATCTGCCGACGTCAAGGGTCGGACCAGGACGCCCCGCAAAGCTTCATGTATTCGATGCTCGGCGCCACTCGCAACTCGCTGGTATTGGATCGGATCGCGGCCCGGCTCGGGTGGGGTCCAAACCCGGCGATCGTCGATGTCGGGGGCGGCTACGGATTTCTCGGATTGGAGCTGGCCGCGAAGGGGTGGAACGTCGCGGTGATCGATGTCGATCGGGCGAAAACCGAGCTCCTTGGTCCGTGGCTGACGCGGCGCTCGCCGCGGCCGCTACCGATCAATTTTTTCACCCGCTCGATGGACGAACTCTCGGATGCCGGTGTTCCCGGCGGGTTTCCGCCGCATGCGATCACTTTTTTTCAAAGCCTGCGGTTGGGAAATCGCGACCGCGCGGCCGATACCCTCCGCGCCTGCTGGGCCCGCCTCGCTCCGGGTGGCGCCCTCCTCATCCATGAACTCGTTCACGAGATGCCGGGGGTAAGTTTCGCCGAAGGGAGCTTGTTCTGCCGCGACGAATTGTTGGGTCTGGTCGAAGAAGTTGCCGCAGTGCCAAGCTATGTTTCGAAGTGGGACGGCCAGCCGATGCGCAAATTCATCCCCGACGCCAGCGTGATCCTTGCCCGCAAGCCGCAGGGCGGCTAACGACCGCCCTCGCCGAAACGTCCGGGTTCAAGACCTTAAGATGATCGAAATCATTCCGTGGCGGACGCTGGGAGCGCGAAACGTTGATAGCGTTTCCGCCGGCCCGGTTTATTCCCGCGACGACGCGGACGATTGGATTGCTCAAACTCGGGTATGCGCCCGGGCGCCGCGGCATCACCGGAATGACCGGCAACTTGCTGAAATAGCTAGAGATCGGCTGAAGTCGCCGGGTAAACCCAGGCGCCCGGCATTCGCCTCTATTTGATCGTTAGTTGGAGAAATAGCTGTTGCACTTAAAGGTGAACATCTTCAAAATAGTCGCTCACCGTCTGCTTCCCCCACGTCGACGGTGCACGCCAGTTCCGTCCTCCCAGACGGAGCCCCGAAACCCCGGCCAGCCCCCCTGCCGGGGTTTCGCTTTTAGGGAACAGCGTTAGAACCGCATCGCCTTTGCCTGGATCACGTTGGGCAGGCGGCGAACGGTCTCGATCAGCGGCGGGGTCAGTTTCTGGTCGACCTCGACCAGCGCGATCGCGTCCTCGCCGGGCGCGGCGCGGCCCAGATGAAATGTCGCGATATTGACTGCCGCCGCCGCGAGCGCGTTGCCGAGCGCGCCGATAAAGCCGGGCTTGTCGTAATTGCGCACGAACAGCATGTGACGGCCGAGTTCGGCCTCGAGCGGGATCCCCTCGATGTCGACGAGGCGTGGCTTGTTGCCGGCAAAGACGGTGCCGGCGACGCTGCGCCGTCGCCGCTCGCCCACTGGTCCATCGGTTGTCACCGTGACCCGCATCAAGGTCTGGTAATCGCCGGCTTCCGCGCGTCTGGTCTCGCTCACTCGGATGTCGCGCTGGCGGCAGATCAACGGGGCGTTGACCATGTTGACCGTCGCGAGCTGCGGGCTCAAAAGCCCCGTCAGGGCGGTCGCGGTCAAGGGCTTGGTGTTGAGCTCGGCGATCGCACCGTCATAGTCGATGGCGACGGCGCGGATGCCGGTCTCGGTCAATTGCCCGGCAAAGCTGCCAAGCTGCTCGGCCAAGACCATGTAAGGCTTGAGGCGGGCCGCCTCTTCGGCGGTCAAGGACGGCATGTTGACCGCGTTGGCGATCGCGCCGGTCAATAGGAGATCCGCCATCTGCTCGGCGATCTGCAGGGCGACGTTCTCCTGGGCTTCGCTGGTGGCGGCGCCCAGATGCGGGGTGGCGACAAAATTGTCGCGGCCGAACAGCGGGCTTTGCCTCGCCGGCTCCTCGGCGAAAACGTCGATCGCCGCACCGGCGACCTGCCCGTCGTCGAGCGCGGCGGCGAGATCGGCTTCGACAATGAGCCCGCCGCGCGCGCAGTTGACGATTCGCACGCCGCGCTTCATGCGGGCGAGCGCGCGGCTATCGATGATGTTGCGGGTCGCCTCGGTCAGCGGGGTGTGGAGGGTGATGAAATCGGCGCGGGCGAACAATTCGTCGAGCGATACCGGCTCGATCCCGAGTTCGACCGCCCGCTCGGGCGACAGGAACGGGTCATAGCCGATCGCCTTCATCTCCATGCCCAAGGCACGCCGGGCGACAATCGCGCCGATGTTGCCGCAACCGATGATGCCGAGCGTCTTGCCGAACAGCTCGATCCCCATGAAGCGCGACTTTTCCCATTTCCCGGCCTGGGTCGAGCGGTCGGCCGCGGGGATCTGGCGGGCCAGCGAAAACATCATCGCGATCGTGTGCTCGGCGGCGGTGATCGAGTTGCCGTAGGGCGTATTCATGACGACGATGCCGCGCTCGGTGGCCGCCGCGACATCTATATTGTCGACACCGATCCCGGCCCGGCCGATCACCTTGAGGGCGTCGGCCGCGGCGATGAGATCGGCGGTGACCTTGGTCGCGGAGCGCACCGCGAGCCCGTCATACCCGGCAATCCGGCGCCGCAACTCGGCCGCGCCGAGGCCGGTCGCGACATCGGCGGCGATCCCGCGGGCGGCAAAGATCTCAACCGCGCGCGGGCTCAACTCATCGGCAATCAATACTTTCGGCATTTGAACCCCAAAAAAATTCACAATGAGACGATGACACAGCGAGACGACGCGATGGTGTCCGTCTCACTGCCTCATTGTGAAATTAAGCGGCCTTGGCGGCGGCGCATTCCTCGGCCCAGGCCCAATCGAGCCACGGCAGCAGCGCTTCGACGTCGCTCTGTTCGACCGTCGCGCCGGCCCAGATGCGGACGCCCGGCGGCGAGGCGCGGTGGCTCGCCAGATCGTATCCGGCGGCTTCGGTTTCGAGCCGCGCCGTCATCGAGCGCACCGCCTTGAAGCGTCCGTCGGGTGAGAGGCCGGCAAACCACGGGTCGGCAATCGACAGCTGGATCGAGGTGCACGACCGGGTCCTCGGATCCTCGGCGAGAAAGCGCGCCCAGGACGAATGCTCGACCCAGCGGGCGACCGCGGCGAGGTTGCCCTCGGCGCGGGCAACCAGTGCATCGAGACCGCCAACGCTTTCGGCCCATTTGAGCGAGTCGAGCGCGTCCTCGACGCACAGCATCGACGGCGTGTTGATCGTCTCGCCGCGGAAAATCCCCTCGATCAGCTTGCCGTTCTGGGTCAGCCGAAACAGCTTGGGGAGCGGCCAGGGCGGGGCATAGGTTTCGAGGCGTTCGACGGCGCGTGGGCTCAAGGCGAGCATGCCGTGCGCCGCTTCGCCCCCCAGCGCCTTCTGCCACGACCAGGTGACGACATCGAGCTTCGGCCACGGCAAGCGCATCGCGAACGCCGCCGAGGTCGCATCGCAAATCGTCAATCCGCGGCGGTCAGCGGCGATCCAGTCGCCATCGGGCACGCGCACGCCCGCGGTCGTGCCGTTCCACACGAACACGGTGTCGCGGTCCGGGTCGACCGCGGCGAGATCGGGAAGCCGCCCGTACGGCGCCTCCAACAGCCGGACATCGCCCAGCTTTAGCTGCTGGGTGACGTCGGTCACCCAGCCTTCGCCAAAGTTCTCCCAGCACAGGAGATCGACGCCGCGCACGCCCAACAGCGACCATAGCGCGATCTCGACCGCGCCGGTGTCGGAGGCCGGGACAATGCCGAGACGGTAATCGTCCGGCATCTGTAAAAGGGCGCGTGAGCGCTCGATCACTTCGACCAGCCGCGCCAAACCGACGCGCGAGCGATGCGAGCGGCCGAGGAGCGCATCCTCGAGCACACTGGGCGACCAGCCCGGGCGCTTGGCGCAAGGCCCGGATGAAAAGCATGGGTTGACCGGTCGCCGGGTCGGTTTCATCGGCCCCGTCCCTTCGCTTGGCTGCGGCCCGGAAGCGGGCCCGCGTCGAAGGGCGAGCCTTAGCGCCCGGCGTGACCGCGGTCAATGCTGCAGCGCAGCATGGGCGTGGCGAACCTATGGCGACGGTAGATGGTCGGGGGGCGCGGAGTTAGAAGATCGGCAGGCCGACGGGGCTCGGGATACAGGCCTTGCGCACCTGGTCCTCGACGGCAAGGCCCGTAGAGGTAAAGGGGGAGTGCGTCGTCCCGATTGGGGTCTTCACGTCGCCGATCGTCTGGACCAGGTGATCGATCGTACCCTTTTCACGCCGATGCCAATTCTTGATGATTTGACGGGACGAGAGCCGTTTTTTCATGGTTTCCTCCCGACGACGGACACGACGGCACGCCGCTGTTGTCTGCGGCAATGCGCCGCGGCTTCTCGAGCGGGCGTACACATAAAGCATTTGACGGTATTTCGGCAACCATCCGATTCCGGGAGAAGATTCGGTCTGCCTCGCGTAAAATGCCGGTCGGACCATCCCTGCAGGAGGCACCCCGCGATGCAATACAGCCTGTTCACGATGCCTTCGCACCCGCCCGAGCGCCCGCTCTACGAAGGCCACCGCTGGGACCTGCAGACGCTGCGCTGGGCCGACGAACTGGGGTTTGCCGAAGCCTGGATCGGCGAGCATCACACCGCGCCGTGGGAGCCGCACCCCTCGCCCGATCTGTTGATCGCGCAATCCTTGATGGAGACGAGCCACATCCGCCTCGCGCCGGGCGGGTTCCTGTTGCCCTACCACCACCCGGCCGAACTGGCCCACCGCGTCGCGATGCTCGACCATATGGCGCAGGGACGGCTCAATTTCGGCGTGGCCGCGAGCGGGCTGCCGAGCGACTGGGCGATGTTCAATGTCGACGGCAATTCGGGCCAGCACCGCGAGATGACGCGCGAGGCGCTCGACATCATACTGAAATTGTGGACCGCCGAGGAGCCGTTCGACTACGTCGGCAAATACTGGCATGTGACCAAGACCGAGCGGATGCTGGAGAGCCTTATCCCGCACATCAAGCCGTTCCAGAAACCCCATCCGCCGATCGGCGTTGCCGGGGTCAGCGCCGGCTCGGAGACCTTGAAGCTGGCCGGCGAGCACGGCTTCCTGCCGATGAGCCTCAACCTCAACCAGACTTATGTTGCGAGCCACTGGGCCTCGGTCGAGGAAGGCGGGCGGCGCAGCGGGCGGACCCCGAGCCGGGCCGATTGGCGCCTGGTGCGCGAAATCTTCGTCGCCGACACCGACAGCGAAGCCTGGAGGCTGTCGGTCGGGGCGCAGATGGGCCGGATGATGCGGGAATACTTCCTCCCGCTATTGAAGAACGTCGGGGTGATCCAGTTCCTGAAGCATGACGAGGCGGTCGCCGACAGCGACGTGACGCCGGAATATTGCGCCCGGCAGAACTGGCTGATCGGCTCCCCCAAGACCGTCGTCGAAAAGATCGAGCGGATGTACGAGGAGGTCGGCGGCTTCGGCCACCTCCTCCTCTTCTGCTTCGACTACAGCGATAACCCCGAGGCCTGGCACCATTCGATGGAGCTCTTGGCCCGCGAGGTGATGCCCAAGGTCGCCCACCTCGTGCCGCAGTAGCAGCCCTTCAGCAGCTACGCGGCGGCGAGCCGGCGAGCCTCGTAAATCTGCAGATTGCACAGCGCCGCCCGCAGGATCGGGACCTCGACCCCAAGGCGGTCGGCGCGGCGGACGAGATCACCAAAGATGTGCTCCGCCTCAGTCGGCCGCCCGTTCTCGATATCGAACAGCATCGACGGTGCACC
The DNA here is from genome assembly GCA_035946655.1 of Allostellaceae bacterium. Taxonomy (GTDB): domain Bacteria; phylum Pseudomonadota; class Alphaproteobacteria; order ATCC43930; family CGMCC-115725; genus DATARH01. Next base: position 6,688 of record DASYZD010000364.1, read on the forward strand.
GGGGGAACCAATCTGCCGGAAGAAGCCACGGTAAAGATCGATGATCGCCGCCGGTCGCGGATATCCCTCGGCGGTTGTGACCCGAGCGGTTTCGTCGAGCGCCGCCGCGACAAAGCGCTCTCCGGCCGATGTAGCGGCTATTTCTCCTGCACGGGCGCGGGTCAGCACGGAGACTGCCGTGGCGCCCGCAAAGCCGCAGAATTTTGCCCACATCTCGGCGAGGATATTGTCGCTGACCGCAGCCGGAACGCCGCCGGCGACGAATGCGGCACAGATTTCGTCACACCGCCCGGAGCGCTCGCCTGTCAGTTCGCCAAGCGAGGTGCGCCCGGTCGGCCCGATGCCCGGCACGGAAATGTCGCCCTCGGGTGTCATCACCACTGAAAACAGGGTCACGCCGCCGAGCACCCGAGCCGCGCCAAAGCGCTCGCTCAGCACCGAGATGTGGTTGACCCCGTTCAATACCGGTAAGATCGCACCGTCCGATGCCAGCGCAGCACCAAAATCAGCCACCGCCGCATCGAGGCCGTAAGCCTTGCAGGCGAGGAACACGACATCGTAGGGGCCGCCGATGACCCCGGCCTGTACGGTTTTGACCGGGGCCGTGAACTCGCCATCCGGCTCCTTGATGACAAGCCCACGTTCCGCGAGTTGCGCCGCCCGTCGCGGCCGGACCAGAAAGGTCACGTCGGCGCCGCCCTTCTGAAGCACGCCGCCGTAATAGCCGCCGAGCGCGCCGGCGCCGATAATGAGGAACCGCATGATAAGCTCCCTGCTCCTTGAGTTTTTTCATTGCGATTTGTCCTACGGCTGCGCCGGAAGCCGCACGCCGCCGGGGCCGATGAGGCCGGGAAAAGGCGCTTTGAACTTCCAGAAGGTGCCGCTGATCGCCCCCTCGAAATAGATGTACTGGTTGTTCGGGCCGCCGAAGGCGAAGTTGGTCGTCGCCAGATCGCCGTTGGGGATCGGCACGAAGCCGACGATGATGCCGCGCGCATCAACTTCGATGATGCCGCCGAGCCGGCCCGCCGCTACCCAGAGATTGCCTTTGACATCGTAATGGATGCCGTCGGGGCAGCCATTGCCCGGCATATAGGTGCCGGCCTTGACGCCCTGGAAGGTCAGATGCAGCGGGTCCGGGGTCGATTGAGGAATGCCCATCGTCGGGCCGCTGGTGAAGGCGGCCCACCACATCCGCCCACCCAGGCAGTCGCCGACCGCCACCGTGCTGTTGTCCGGAGAGACCGCGATCCCGTTCGGGAACAGGCCGCCGTCCATTACCTTGCGCAAGACGCCGTCCTTCGAATACTGGTATACAGCGCCGGTGCGGTCGGAGGCATTGGGTCCGGGACCGGTGCCCCACGGATCGGTGAAAAACAAATTGCCATCGGCGTCAAAGTCGAGATCGTTGGGTCCCTTGAACAGCTGATTTCGGTAGGTATAAACTAGCGTCTTCACTTCCTTTGTCTTGGGGTCGTAGACAAGGATGCCGCGGTGACGGCTAGTCAGGTAGAGTTTGCCGTCCTTCCAGCGAGTGCCCTGTGGCTCGCAGGTCTGCCCGATATTGTCCGGCGGGTTGCAGTTGAAGCCCGGCACCAGCTTGCCGTCGGGCGTCAGGTATGAGGTCCAGCCGCTGCCGATCCCGACAAACCACATATTGCCCTCGGTATCGAAGGCACCGCCTTCGAGGAACTTGCCCTGCGGGGTGGCGCTGATATCGGCGAATTTCTCGACCGGCCCGACGCCCGCCGGCAACGGTGGCAGTCCCCACGGCTGGATCGGAGCGGCGGCCGGCGCCTGAGCCTTGGCCGGAGCGGCGATGGCGCAGAAAATCGCGATGATCGCCAGACCCTCGATCAGAATGCGGCGCATGCGCATGGCGTATATTCCTCCCCGTACCGGTATCTTGACGGGCGAAGTACCCCGCAGCCGGGTACAGTATTCGTGCTCTTCTCAGCCGTCACGCAGTTTTGCCCGCTGCGCCGGCTACCGGGCCGCGAGGGAGGAACCGAACGTGCTGCCAACCCGGGACCAGACGACGATCTGCTTTGCGCACGTCGCCTACCAGCTTGAGGCCCAGTTCGCCCGGCGCAATATCGGGGTCGCGAGCTTTGAGGTACGCAGCCGCGAGGCGCTTCTCCGGCACATCGCCGGGGCGGACGTATTGGTGATCTCGGGGTTGTGGCGCGACGACCTGATCGAGCCCGCCACGCGGTTGCGCTTCATCCAGGCGATCGGGGCGGGCACCGACCAGTTCGCGCGCGACCGGTTGAGCGAACGCGGCATCCGGCTCGCGAGCGCGCGCGGGGTCAACGCGCAGGCGGTGGCGGAACACGCGATGGCGCTGATCCTGGCGCTGGCGCGGCGGCTGCCCGAGGCCCGCGACAATCAGCGGAAGCACCTCTGGCGCGGCATGATCGGCGACCTGACGGCGCGCGAGGACGAGCTCGGCGGCAAGTGTTTGCTGATCGTCGGCCTCGGCGACATCGGCGGGCGATTGGCGCGGCTCGCCAAGGCCTTCGATATGAGCGTGATCGGGCTGCGGCGCGATCCCAAGAACGGCGCCGGCGCGGCCGACGCGGTGCATCCGATGAGCAACCTCGGCGCGCTGTTGCCGCAGGCCGATTTCGTCGCTCTGACCTGCCCCCTGGTGCCGGAGACCGAGAACCTCATCGATCGGGCCGCGCTCGGCGCGATGAAGCCTTCGGCGTTTCTCATCAACGTCGCGCGCGGACGCTGCGTCGACGAGGCGGCGCTGGTCGAGACGCTGTCGCGGGGCGGGATCGCCGGCGCCGCGCTCGATGTCACGGTCGAGGAGCCGCTGGCGCCCGATTCGCCGCTGTGGACGATCGACGCCGCGCTGATCACCCCGCACACCGCCGGGGAGACGCGCCGCTACGAGGACAACGTCCTCGACATCCTCGAAGACAATCTCGACCGGCTGTGGCGCGGCGAGGCGAGGTTGCGCAACCAGATCCTCTGAGGCGCCGGCGCGTCAAACCGGCTGACTGCGCTGCGCTTTTCCGCCCTACGCGGCGTGGCGGTGCGGCGCGCCCGGGCGCGAGAACACTGGCACCTTCTGCCCGATCAGCCGCTCGATGTCGCGGAGATAGGCGCGCTCCTCGCCGTCGCACAGCGAGATCGCCGCGCCGCCGGCGCCGGCCCGCGCGGTGCGGCCGATGCGGTGGACATAGGTTTCCGGCACGTTCGGCAGCTCGTAATTGACGACATGGGTGATGCCGTCGATGTCGATGCCGCGCGCCGCGATGTCGGTGGCGACGAGCACCCGCACCCGGCCGGCGCGGAACGCTTCGAGCGCGCGCTGCCGGGCACCCTGCGATTTGTTGCCATGGATCGCGTCGGCGGCAAACCCGGACCGGTCGAGCTGCTCCGCGACCCGGTTGGCCAAATGCTTCGTCCGGGTGAACACGAGGACGCGGGCGAGCGCGGGGTCTCTGAGCATCGCGCACAGGACGTCGCGCTTGTCGCCGCGTTCGACAAAGACGACGCGCTGCTCGACGATCGCGACGGTGGTGGCCGGCGGCGTCGCCTCGACCCGCACGGGATCGCGCAATATGCCGGCGGCGAGGCGGGCGATGTCGGGCGGCATTGTCGCCGAGAACAGGAGGGTCTGGCGGCGCCCCTTGGCCAGCGCGACGATCTTTTTCACGTCATGGATAAAGCCCATGTCGAGCATGCGGTCGGCTTCGTCGAGGACCACGGTCTCGACGCCGTCGAGCACAATGTGGCCCTGCCCGATCAGATCGAGGAGGCGCCCAGGGGTCGCGACCAGGATGTCGACGCCGCGCGCCATCGTGGCGACCTGCGGGTGCTGGCCGACCCCGCCGAAAATGACGGTGGCGCGCATGCCGAGATGGCGGCCGTAGGCGCGAAAGCTCTCTCCGATTTGGAGGGCGAGTTCGCGGGTCGGGGTCAGCACCAGGACCCGCGCGGTCTTGCGGCGAATGGCGGCGGGTTTCTCTGCGGCGAGGCGCTGCAGGATCGGCAGCGCGAAGGCGGCGGTCTTGCCGGTGCCGGTCTGGGCGATGCCAAGGAGGTCGCGCCCGGCGAGGAGGTGCGGGATCGCCCGCGCCTGGATCGGCGTCGGGACGCTGTAGCCTTCCTCGCTGAGCGCACGACGAATCGGCTCGACCAGAGCCAAGTCTTCAAATGAAGTCACAATTACGGGTTCTTTCTGGGTAATGGCCGGTCGAGCGATTACGCATCCCTCTGATCGGGACGGGCGCACCGGCTGTGCTTGCGGAGAATTGAGGCAGATCGCGGAGCAGCTTCCGCCTGGTTGCCGCGGGTAAATCGACCCTCGCTCGGAGGACCGGCGCAGCTCTGCTCCACGGGAAGAGCCAAGAAAGCTCTAGGCGTGCAAATGCGCCGTGCCCATATCAATGTCAAGGCGCGCGTTGCCACGCCCCCACCCATGGTCCCGCGCTCCGCGCCGTTGCACCCCTGGCGCGGATGAGGCAAGCTGTCGCAGCCGCAATCCTGGTCTGCGACAGAACCGGCCACAGGGAGGGATGACGCCCGCAGCGAGTCCGGGTATAAGGCGCGGCCGCAACGGGGTATGACGACGCAAGGGCCGGACGGGAGGTCCGGGACGGCTCGCCGGTGTGATAGCCGGTGAGTTCGGGTCGGCCAGCGGCCGGCCGGCGGGAGAAGCGTATTGCAGCCTACCGACATCAGCAATCCGGACTATTTCCACAAGGTGGTCGATTGCCCATGGGCCTGCCCGGCACATACGCCGGTGCCGGAATACATCCGCCTCATTGCCGCCCGGCGGTTTGGCGCCGCGTGGGCGATCAACTGGGAATCGAACGTCTTCCCGGGGATTCTCGGGCGCACCTGCGACCGGCCCTGCGAACCGGCCTGCCGCCGCGGCCGGGTCGAAAAGGAGCCGGTCGCGATCTGCCGGCTGAAGCGCGTCGCCGCCGACAACAAGGGCGATATCAGCCGCTATCTCCCGGCGATCCCCACGGAGAAAAACGGCAAGCGGATTGCCCTCATCGGCGCCGGCCCGGCCTCCTTGACAGTGGCGCGAGATCTGATGCCCTTGGGCTATCACTGCGTCATCTTCGACGGCGACGCCAAGGGCGGCGGCATGATGCGCAGCCAGATCCCGCGCTTCCGCCTGCCCGAAACGGTTACCGATGAAGAAGTCGATATGATCCTCGATATGGGGGTCGAGACCCGGTTCGGCCAGTACGTCCAAAGCATGCGCGGGCTGCTCGACGAGGGCTGGGATGCCGTTTTCGTCGGCTCCGGCGCGCCCCGCGGCCGCGAGATCGAGATTCCCGGGCGCCAGGAAGCCGCTGCCCATATCCATATCGGCATCGACTGGCTGTCTTCCGTCTCGTTCGGCCATGTCGACAAGATCGGCCGCCGCGTCGTCGTTCTCGGCGGCGGCAACACGGCGATGGATTGCTGCCGTTCCTCGCGCCGCCTCGGCGGCGAAGAAGTGACCGTCGTCGTGCGCTCGGGCTTCGAGGAGATGAAGGCCTCGCCCTGGGAGAAGGAGGACGCCCAGCACGAGGGGATCCCGATCCTCAATTTTCTCGTGCCCGTCGAATTCACCCATGAAGCGGGCCGCCTCACCGGCGTCCTCTTCGAGAAAGTGAAGGCCGAATACGACGCCAATGGCCGGCGCAACCTCGTGCCGACCGGCGAACCCCACACCCACGTCCCGTGCGACGACGTCCTCGTCGCGATCGGCCAGGAAAACGCCTTTCCATGGATCGAACGCGATGTCGGCATCGAATTCGACCGCTGGGGGATGCCCAAGGTCGATCCGAAGACGATGCAATCGACTCTGCCGAATGTGTTCTTCGGCGGCGATGCGGCGTTCGGCCCAAAGAACATCATCTGGGCCGTCGCACACGGGCACGACGCGGCGATCTCGATCGACAAATTCTGCCACGGCGAGGATGTCGCCGAGCGGCCGGCGCCCGGCGTTACGCTCGCCAGCCAGAAGATGGGCATCCACGAGTGGAGCTACGACAACGACATCTCGAACGATCTGCGCTACCGGGTGCCGCTGCGCGATCTCCAGGTGGCGCTGCACGACATCAAGACCGAGGTCGAGCTCGGCTATGACGACAAGCTTGCCTTTCTGGAGGCCGAGCGCTGCCTCAACTGCGACATCCAGACCGTCTTCACCGGACCGCTGTGCATCGAATGCGACGCCTGCGTCGACATCTGCCCGATGGACTGCATCACTTTTACCGAGGATGGCGCCGAAGCCGAGCTGCGCGGGCGTCTTAACGCTCCCTCCACCAATCTCGAGCAGGATCTCTATATCGGCAACTCGCTGAAGACCGGGCGGATCATGGTCAAGGACGAGGATGTCTGCCTGCATTGCGGCCTGTGCGCCGAGCGTTGCCCGACCGGGGCATGGGACATGACCAAATTCCTCCTCGACATGACAATGGCTGGGCCCGCATGCCGAAGCCGATAGAGAGCGTCAACGACTTCGTCGTCAAATTCGCCAACGTCAACGGATCCGGCTCGGCGAGCGCCAACGCGCTGTTCGCCAAGTCGGTGCTGCGGATGGGAATCCCGGCGAGTTCGCGCAACATCTTCCCCTCCAACATCCAGGGCCTGCCGACCTGGTTCGAGGCGCGGATCTGCGAAGCTGGCCATCTCGGGCGGCGCGGCGGCGTCGACCTGATGGTGGCGATGAACCCGCAGACCTGGGACCAGGACGTCGCCGAGATCGAGCCCGGCGGCTATCTCTTGTACGATTCGACAAAGCCGATGCCGGCGTCGAAATTCCGCGACGACATCTCCGTGATCGGCGCGCCGTTGACCGAGATCTGCAATCGCACCTACAGCGACATGCGGCAGCGCCAGCTATTCAAAAACATCATCTATCTTGGTGCGTTGTCGGCCCTTCTCGATATGGATGTGGCGGCGATCGAGCAGCTGATCGGCGAGCAGTTCCGCGGCAAGGACACGCTGATCAAACCCAATCTCCACGCCCTCCAGCTTGGCCGCGATTGGGCCTTGGAGGCGCTCGACTGCCCGATCGGCCTAAAGCTCGAACGTCGCGACAAGGTCGGCAACCGCATTTTCGTCAGCGGCAACGACGCGGCGGCCTTGGGCGCGGCCTATGGCGGGGCGACGGTGTGCGCGTGGTATCCGATCACCCCCTCCTCCTCGCTCGCCGAGGCCTTCGCCGCGCATTGCCACCGCTATCGCCGCGACCCCGAAACCAAGAAGCAGAAATACGCGATCATCCAGGCCGAAGACGAGCTTGCCTCGATCGGTCTGGTGATCGGTGCGGCGTGGAACGGCGCACGCGCATTTACCACGACCTCGGGCCCCGGCATCTCGCTGATGCAGGAATTTATTGGCTTGGCCTATTTCGCCGAGATCCCGGCGGTCATCTTCGACATCCAGCGCGGCAGCCCGTCGACCGGCATGCCGACCCGCACCCAGCAGGCCGACATCCTCTCGGCCGCCTATGCCTCGCACGGCGACACCAAGCACGTGCTCTTAGTCCCGCAGGACCCGAACGAGGCCTTCACCTTTGCCGCGGACGCACTCGACCTCGCTGACCGCTTGCAGACCCCGATCTTCGTGATGATGGACCTCGATATCGGGATGAACGACTGGCTGGTCCCGCCGCTTGAGTGGGACCCGGCCCGGCGCTACGACCGCGGCAAGGTGATGACCTACGACGAGCTCGAAGCCGGCAAGGAGTTCGGGCGCTACCTCGATGTCGACGGCGACGGCATCCCGTACCGCACCCTGCCCGGAACCCACCCCCGGCGCGGCGCCTTCTTCACCCGCGGCACGACGAAAAACCGCTATGCGCGCTATAGCGAAGAGGGGGCGGACTACATCGACAACATGCAGCGCCTGTTGCACAAGTTCGAGACCGCCAAGCGCATCGTGCCGGCCCCGGTCAAGCGCGAGGCGCGCGAGCCCACCCGCTATGGCGCGATCTATTTCGGCTCGACGACGCTGGCGATGGTGGAAGCGCTCGAAGCCTTGGAGGCGCGCGGCATCCACCTCGACACGTTGCGCATCCGCGCCTTCCCGTTCCACGACGACGTCCTCGACTTCATCACCAGCCACGAGAGGGTGTTTGTCGTCGAGCAGAACCGCGACGCCCAGATGCGCACGCTGTTAACCACCGAGGGCGAGATCGACCCGGCCCGGCTCGTCCCCATCCTGCACTACGACGGCACCCCGATCACCGCGCGGTTCATCGTCAAGGCGATCGCCGACATGCTCTCCGTCGTCACCCTCGCCCCGTTGCGCAAGGCGCTGCCATGACCGATGTCCCAGCGCATCTGATCGAGACGATCAACCGCCTCGTGCGCACTCGTCAAAGAATGCGCATCGAGAGTGGCCGCGACCCGACCGCTGACGAGCTTGCGGAGCGGCTCTCGATGCCGGCCGAAAGAGTAGGCAAGCTTCTCGACATCGCCTTGACGCCGGTCAGAGGTTAGCAGATGACTTATATCGTCAAACCCAAGCTCCATCACCCCAAGCTGCCGACCAACGCGCTCGGGTATACCCACCGCGATTACGAAGGCGCGATCTCGACCCTGTGTGCCGGCTGCGGCCACGATTCGATCAGCGCCGCGATCATCCAGGCGTGTTTCGAGCTAGCGCTGCCGCCGCATCGTATCGCAAAACTGTCCGGCATCGGCTGCTCGTCGAAAACGCCGACCTATTTTCTCGGCCAGTCGCACGGCTTCAACAGCGTGCACGGCCGCATGCCGAGCGTGTTGACCGGGGCCAACCTCGCCAATCGCGACCTCATCTATCTCGGGGTATCGGGCGATGGCGATTCGGCCTCGATTGGGCTTGGGCAGTTCGCCCATTGCATCCGCCGCGCCGTCGACATGGTCTATATCGTCGAGAATAACGGCGTTTACGGGCTGACCAAGGGGCAGTTCTCGGCGACCGCCGACAAGGGCTCGAAAGCGCGCCGCGGGACCGTTAATAACGATTCGCCGATCGACCTCGTCGCGCTCGCCCTCCAGCTTGGCGCCAGCTATGTCGCGCGCAGCTTTTCCGGCGACAAGCACCAGCTGGTGCCGCTGATCAAGGGCGCGATCGAGCACAAGGGCGCCGCCTTCATCGACGTCATTTCGCCCTGCGTCGCGTTCAACAACAACCCCGAATCGACGAAGAGCTTCGATTATGTCCGCGCTCATAACGAGGCGGTCAACCAGCTCGACTTCATGGTCGAGCGCGAGACGATCACCGCCGATTACGCGCCCGGAACCGTCGAAACCGTGGTGCAGCACGACGGCTCCATCGTGCGGCTTCACAAGCTGGCGCCCGACTACGATCCGAACGACCGCATCTCGGCGCTGACCTTCCTGCAGCAGCGCCACGCCCAGGGCGAGGTCGTTACCGGCCTCTTGTTCATCGAACCGGAGCACGGCGATTTGCACGGCTTTCTCGACACGGTCGAGACCCCGCTCAACGCGCTTGGCGAAGCCGACCTCTGCCCCGGCCCCACCGTGCTCGAGCGCTACAACGCGGCGCATCGCTAGCCGCCCCGCCGCAGCTGCCGGCCGCCCGAAACGGCGGTCGCATGACAGGAAATCGATCGGGCTGGTTGACCCATCGCACCGCGCCGGGCATTTAGCAAACGATGCTGAAGTTTTTCGAACGCCGGCTCGAACCGACCGGACCCTTACCCGACGCACCGCCGCCGACGCTTCACAGCCCGCATGCCGTGCTGCGCTTCTACTGGCATTTCGTGCGCCAGATTCCCCGCCCGATCGCGGCGCTGTTTACGACCTCGTTCTTTGTCGCGATCACCGACGCGGCGATCCCGGTTTGCATCGGCCGGATCGTCTCGCTCGTCTCCGCGCACGATGATCCAGGCACGCTCTGGGACCGCGCCGGGCTCCAGCTGGTGGCGATGGCGGCGCTCCTCCTCGTTCTGCGTCCGACCGCGCATTTTGCCCAATCGGTCATCGTCAACCAGATTCTGATCCCCGGCCTCACCAACATGGTGCGCTGGCAGAGCCACTGGCATGTCGTGCGGCAGGGGTGGACATTCTTCCAGAACGACTTTGCCGGGCGGATCGCCGCACGGGTCATGCAGACCGGGCCCGCGCTGCGCGAGAGCGCGGTCCTCTCGATCCTCGGCATCTGGTACATCCTCGTCTACGGTACGAGTGCGGTCCTCCTCCTCAGCGCCGCCGACTGGCGCCTGTCCTTACCGATCCTCTTGTGGTTTGCCGTCTATGGCGGGGTGCTGACGACGTTTCTGCCGAAGATGCGCGAACGCTCGCGCCGCATGTCGGAGATGCGCTCCAATCTCACCGGCAAGGTCGTCGACAGCTACACCAATATCCTGACCGTCAAGCTGTTCGCCCGGGCCCGCGACGAAGACGAGTTCGTCAGCGAGGCGATTGACGAGCATACCGAGGCGTGGCGCGCGCAACAGCGCCTGGGGACCTGGTGGACGCTCTCGCTGACGGTAATGAACGCGTGTCTGATGGTCGGCACCGGCGCCCTGGCGATCCTGTTGTGGCGGGGCGGTTACATCGCCGTCGGCGCGGTCGCGACGGCGATCCCGATGGCCTGGCAGATCAACAACATGTCCGGGTTTGTCGCGCAGTACATCGCCAACATCTTCGACGATATCGGCCAGGTGCAGGATGGCATGCGCTCGATAGCGGTGGCGCGGCAGATGCCCGATCTGCCGGGCGCGGTCGAGATGCCGCGCGTCACCGGCGCGATCCGCTTCGACAAGGTGAGCTTCGATTATGGCCGCACGCCACGGTTGGGCGGCGTCTTGCACCAGCTCGATCTCGATGTCGCGCCGGGCGAGCGGATCGGCCTCGTCGGGCGTTCGGGCGCCGGAAAATCGACGCTCGTCCATCTCCTCCTCGGGTTCTACCGACCGGAGACGGGCCGCATCCTGATCGACGGGCGCGACATCACCGGGCTGACCCAGGAAAGCCTGCGCGCCCAGATCGGCATGGTGACGCAGGATACCTCCCTCCTCCATCGCTCGATCCGCGACAACATCCGCTACGGCCGCCCCGAGGCGAGCGAGGCGGCGATCATCGCCGCGGCGCGCCGCGCCCACGCGCTCGAGTTCATCGAGGGGCTCGAGGACTGGCACGGCCGGACCGGCTTCGACGCTCTGGTTGGCGAGCGCGGCGTCAAGCTGTCCGGCGGCCAGCGCCAGCGCATCGCGCTCGCCCGCGTCATCCTTAAGGACGCGCCGATCCTGGTGCTCGACGAGGCGACCTCGGCCCTCGATTCCGAAGTCGAGGCGGCGATCCAGGAACAGCTCGCCGGGCTGATGGAAGGGCGCACCGTGATCGCGATCGCGCACCGGCTGTCGACGATCTGCCGAATGGACCGGCTGATCGTGCTCGATCGCGGCCGCATCGTCGAAGAGGGCACGCATGAGGGTCTGCTTGCGGCACGCGGCGCCTATGCCGCGCTGTGGCGGCGCCAATCGGGCGGCTTCCGGATCGACGTGCCGGCCGGCGGGCGCGAAGATGCCGCGCTCGCCCGGGTCGAGGTCTGATTATTGGTCGGCGAGAGCGCAGCTGCTATCGTGCCGTAACAGCAAGAATCGGATAGGCCCGCGATGATATCGAATTCCCAAAATGCCCCGCCCGAGGTGCTCGATTGTCCGATCGAGGTCGGACCCGACGACTGGCAAGGCCGGGCCTTTTATTTCCTGATGAACGCACTGGTCGTGCCGCGGCCGATCGGCTGGATTTCGACGATCTCGAAAAGCGGCGTGCGCAACCTGGCGCCCTATTCGCATTTCAACCTGATGGGCAGCAACCCGTTCTACTGCGCATTCGCATCGACCGGCGTCAAGGGCACGGTGACCAACCTCCGCGAGGTCCCGGAGTTTGTCGCCAATATCGTTACGATGGATCTCTTGGAGCGGATGAACTTTACATCGGGGGATTTTCCTCACGATGAGGACGAGTTTTCCTGGGCTGGGTTGACTCCGGTGTCGGCGGCAAAGGTAAAGCCGTTCCGGGTCGGCGAAGCAAAAGCGCACCTCGAATGCGAGGTGGCGCAGATCGTTACTGACGGCAGCACAAACATCGTCCTCGCCCGCATCGTGCACGCTCACGTCGATCCGTCAGTGTGGCGGAACGGCCGGGTCGACCCGAAACTGCTCGACCCGGCGTGCCGCCTGGCTGGTTCCAGTTATGCCGCGCTCGGCGATTTGGTCAACGTGCAGCGCCCGGAGTGGGAGAACGTCCAGGGGACCCAGGGACAAGACGCGATGCCGCGGTTGGAGAGGCGGTAGCACCCGCCCCGACGCGGACCAGCAGGCAGCCGCCAATGAACCGCGAACCGCTTGTCTTCGTCGGCACCAGCGACCTCGCGGGGCTGGTCCGCGGTAAGGGATTCCCCGCCGCCGAGTTGCCCCGACGGATGCGCAGGGGCGTCGGCCTCACCCACAGCAACATCATGATGTCGGCGTTCGGCCCGATCTACGAGACGCCGTTCGGCACCGAAGGCGATCTGGTGCTGATGCCGGACCCGACCACCAAGGTCGAGGTCGGGTTTGATGATGCCGCCGAGCGCTTCTATCTCGCTGACATTTTGACCACCGACGGCGACCATTGGGAATGCTGCCCGCGGCATTTCCTGCGCCGGGCGCTCACGGCGCTCAACGATCTCGACACGCAGGCCGGCCTCTCCCTCCTCGCCGCCTTCGAGCAGGAATTCGTCTACACCGGGGTCGAAGACCGCCCGGGCGCCACCTATGCGCTCGATGCCCATCGCCGGCAGGGCACCTTCGGCGAGAGCTACATGGCCGCATTGCGCGCCGCCGGCCTCACTCCGGACAGCTTTCTGCCGGAATATGGCGCCCGGCAATACGAGGTGACGATCGACCCGACACGCGGGCTGCGCGCCGCCGACGAGGCCGTGATCCAGCGCGAGATGGCCCGCGCAGTCGCGCACCGCCTGGGCAACCGAGCGATCTTCGCCCCGATCCTCGATCCCGACGGCGTCGGCAATGGCACGCACATCCATTTCAGCCTGCGCGACGGCGCCGATCGGCCGGTCTTCCACGACCCCGCCCGGCCTTATGGGCTGACCCCGATCGGCGAGCATTTCGTCGCCGGCCTCCTCTACCATCTGCCGGTCTTAACCGCGATCACCGCGCCCTCGGCGGTCTCCTATTACCGGCTGCGTCCCAACCGCTGGGCGCCGACCTGGGCCAATATCGGCGTCCAGGATCGCGGCGCCAGCATTCGCGTCTGCCCGATCTTCGGGAAGGACGGCGCGGCCCAGCAGTTCAATGTCGAATTCCGTGTCGCCGACGCCGCGGCGAGCCCCTATCTGGCCTTGGGCGCGCTGGTGTGGGCCGGGGTCGACGGCATCCGCCAGCGCCGCCCGCTGCCCGCACCGCCGGAGCGCAATTTCTGGGAGATGAGCGAGGCGGAGCGGCAGGCGGCCGGGGTACGCGCGCTGCCCCGCTCGCTCTGCCAGGCGCTCGACGGCCTCGCGGCGAGCGAAGCGGCACGGGAGTGGTTTGGCGAATTATTCTTCGACGTTTATCTGCGCTTCAAGCGGGCCGAGCTGCGCGCCGTCGACGGGCGGAGCGAAACGGCGACCTGCGCCCGCTACGCCGAAATCTATTGATGCCCCAAGCCTCGCAGCCCCTCATCGGCGAGGGTGATCCGGCGCCGGTGCGCGTATTGCGGCCGCGGGGTCTTTCCGAGTTTTTTCTGACCGCCGACCATGCCGGACGCGCGATCCCGCGGCGCCTCGGCACGCTTGGCCTCACGGACAGCGACCTCCAGCGCCACATCGCCTGGGACATCGGGATCGCCGGGGTGACCGAAAAGCTCGCCGACAGGCTCGACGCCGCCGCGGTGCTGCAGGCCTATTCGCGGCTCGTCATCGATTGTAACCGGGAGCCGGGCTGGGCCACCTCGATCCCGGAGATCAGCGAGTTGACCAGGGTCCCGGGCAATGCCGCCATTCCCCCGGCCGAGCGCGAGGCGCGCCGCCGCGGGATTTTCCTTCCCTACCACCAGCGCATCGCTGAAATGCTCGACGCCCGCATTGCCGCCGGGCGGCGCACGGTCCTCATCGCGATGCACAGCTTCACCCCGGTCTTCAAGGGCGAGCGCCGCGACATCGAGGTCGGGGTGCTCTACAACAAGGATGCCCGTCTCGCCCATATCCTGCGCGATTTATTGGCCGCGGAGGGCGATCTGACGGTCGGTGACAACGCCCCCTACGCGATCACCGAGGCAAGCGACTACACCGTGCCGACGCATGGCGAGCACCGCGGCCTGCCGCATGTCGAAATCGAGATTCGCCAGGATTTGATCGCCGACGAGGCGGGGCAAGCCGCCTGGGCATCGCGCCTCGCCCGGCTGTTGCCATTGGCCGAGACACGGCTGCGCGCGGCCGCGACCTGAGCTCTCTCTTGCGCCGACCCCCACTCCCTCCCCCGCAAGCGGGGGAGGGAGTGGGGTGGGTGTCGGTTGCGGGTCTCCGGCTCTGCCTACTCCGCGGCTTCGCTCGCGGCGCCGGGGAGCATGCCGAGCGCCCGCTTATAGATGTCGAGGAGGGTCTCCTGCTCGTCGAGATCATCCTTGTCCATCCGCCGCAGCCGAATCAGCTGGCGCATGATCTTGGTGTCGAACCCGGCTCCCTTCGCTTCGGCATAGACCTCCTTGATGTCGGCGCCGAGCGTGCGCCGCTCCTCCTCGAGCCGCTCGATCCGCTCGATGAACGAGCGCAGCCGCTCGCCGGCAATCCCCCCAACGTCGGGCATCCTTCCCCCTAGCCGATGCGGGCGTGTTTCGGTTGCGACGCGGCGAAGGCCGCCGTCTGCTCGGGGCTCGCCTCCTTCTGGTACTGCTTGCGCCACTCGTCGTAGGGCATGCCATAGACGATCTCACGGGCCTCCGGGTCGCCGAGCGCGACGCCCTTTTCCTCGGCCGCGGCGCGGTACCATTTCGACAGGCAATTGCGGCAGAAGCCGGCGAGGTTCATCAGATCGATGTTCTGGACGTCAGTGCGTTCGCGCAGATGCGCGACCAGCGCGCGGAACGTCGCGGCTTCGAGCTCGGTACGGGTCTTGTCATCCATTTCCACCTCCTCATGCTGCCGCCTTATGTAGCATCCCCGGGCGCGATCTTGAACGCTTCGCGGATGGGCGGCCGGAAAGATAAGATCGCCCGGCGGGTTTGACCCTGGATCGGAATCGCCATGCGCCGTTTTGTGCTCGGCCTCTTCGCCGCGATCGGCATCGTGACAGTGCTTGCCGTTGTTGGCGGTGGCCTGGTGCTGTGGCGCCTCGCCGCGGGCGAGCCCGCCCTGCCAAAGACGATCGTGCTGAGAGCCGAACTGAGCCGCGGCCTCGCCGCAGGAGCCGGTCAAGGCCCGCTGTCGGAGCTCGTCTTCGGCAGCAAGGCGACGCTGCGCGATTTTCTCGATGCGCTGGAGCGCGCCGGCGACGATGTGCGGGTGAAAGGTCTCTACGTGCGGCTGGGCGGCGACCCGTTCGGTCTCGCTACCTGCCAGGAATTGCGCGATGCGATTGCCGATTTTCGTGCGAAAGGCAAATTCGCGATCGTCTTCGCCGACAGCTTCGGCGAGCTCGGCCCCGGCACCCGGCCCTATTATCTCGCCACCGCGTTCGACGAGATCTGGCTGCAGCCGCTGGGGTCGCTCGGCCTGATTGGCCTCCACAGCGAAATCCCGTTCTTTCGGGGCGCGCTCGACCGGCTTGGCATCCTGCCCAGCTTTGCCCATCGCGAGGAATACAAGACCGCGATGAACAGCCTCACCGAGACCGCGATGACCGAGCCGCAGCGCGAGGAAGTCGAGGATTTGCTGCGCTCGACCGCCGGGCAGGTCGCACGCGGCATCGTCACCGCCCGCAAGCTGTCGGAGGCGCAGGTTGCCCAGCTCATCGACCGCGGACCGTTTTTCGCCGACGAGGCGTTGGCGGCGCACCTTGTCGATCACCTCGGCTATCGCGACGAGGCCGTTGCGCGGGCGCGCCAGCGTGCCGGGGCGGGCGCCGAACTCGTCTCGCTGTCGCGCTATCTCGACGGCGCCGGGCACCCGCACCACCGCGGCCCGAAGATCGCGCTGATCTACGGCACCGGACTCGTCACCGCCGGGGGCGGCAGGCCAACTCCATTTCTCGACGACAAGGAGCTCAGCGCCCGCGAGGTCGCCCGCGCTTTCCGCCAGGCCTTCCAAGACCCCGAGGTGCGTGCGATCCTCTTCCGCATCGACAGCCCCGGCGGCTCGGCGGTCGCGTCCGAGACGATCTGGCGCGAGGTCGTACGGGCGCGGGAACACGGCAAGCCCGTCGTCGTGTCGATGGGCGATGTCGCCGGATCGGGGGGCTATTACATCGCCGCCCCCGCCGACAAGATCGTCGCCGAGCCGGCGACGCTTACCGGGTCGATCGGCGTCCTCGCCGGCAAGCTCGTCGTCAGCGCACTGTTGCACAAACTCGGCATCACCGATGATTCGGCCCAACGCGGCGCCAATGCCTCGATGTTCAGCATCTTCGAGGATTTTTCGCCCTCCGGCCGCGAGCGCCTCAACGCGTTTCTCGATGGGACCTATCGCGGCTTCAAAGCGCACGTCGCGGCCGGCCGGCACCTCACCGCCGAACAGGTCGAGGCGGTCGCCAAGGGACGGGTGTGGACCGGCGAAGAAGCCAAGGCGAAGGGTCTCGTCGATGAGCTAGGCGGCTATGACGTCGCCATCCGCCTCGCCAAGGAAGCAGCGAAGATCCCCGCCGACAGGCCGTTCACCCTCGCGGTATACCCGCGCGAGAAAGGCACGATCGAGGCAATTTATTATCGGCTGTTCGATGCAGAGAGTGATAGTGACGCTGCCTCCCCGGCGGGCACGCAAAGCATGGCGGCCGACGCCGCGCGATTGCTGTCCGGCATCGCAACGCTGGTCCGCGACCCCGGCGTGCTGCGGATGCCGCGGCTCGGCGAGATACGGTAGGAGGGCGATCAAAAATCATGAATGTTCTTCAGCTTTTATGCTCTTCAAAAAGATGATCGCGGATGCGGTACTGGCCGCCGCCGGCCCTTTTCGCTTCGTACATCGCCGCGTCGGCGGCTTTCATCAGGGCCTCTTTATCAGCCGCCTGCGGGGGCAGGACCGCGACACCGACGGATGCGCCAACCTGGCACCCGTGACCACCAACAAAAATCGGTTGCGAAAGCGCGTTGATGACACGCTCGGCGAGCGCCCCGGCGCCGGCCTTATCGCTGTCGGATTCCAGCAGCATGGCGAACTCGTCTCCACCCAAGCGCGCTACCGTGTCGCTGTCACGTGCGGCGTCGCGTAGTCGGATCGCAACTTCCTTGAGAACAGCGTCACCTGCGTCGTGACCGAAATCGTCATTTATCGGCTTAAAGCGGTCTAAGTCTATATAAAGCATAGACAACGATTTTTTTAACCTCTTCGCAAGAAATATTGCATGATCGACACGATCATCAAAAAACCTGCGACTGACGAGTCCGGTCAGGGGGTCTTCAGAAGCCCGTTTCTCATAGAGTTTCTGTAACTCCTTGATAGGTGTTACGTCGGTTAATACCGAAACGAGGCCACCGTGTTTGATTGAATGCTCCCTATTGTAGATCCACCGACCGTCTTCTAACCGCTCCTCCCGTGGCACACCGATGTGCCCGCCTTCCTTGAAATTACGCAAGTTTTCGGCGATAAAGGTCTGGGCGTCGACGCCTTCCGGAAATTCTTTACGCAAGTTTGCCCGGGCGGCGAGTAGATCTTCGTATCGAGTCCCGGGCTTAAGTATGTTTGCCAACGCCGGAAACATATCGGGGAGGACGTGATTGCACATCGTCAGGCTTCCCTTATCATCAAAGAGGCTGAAGCCATCGGTAAGGCTCTCGATCGCGTCGATAATGCGTTCATTATTCACGCGGGCGCGGTGCATCGTCGCTTGGAAGGCCCGCCCTACTATCGTCGCGACAATCGCCATCAGAGCGATGGCCACCGCGACTGCGGTGACCCCGACGCTTAACCAGAACGTGCCCACCGTCTCGCTGTTCGGGACATTGACTGGACTTGGGAAGAAAGCCACCGCCGCCATGGCCGTGTAGTGCATCCCGGCAACCGCCAAGCCCATCAAACCCGCGCCAAACAGGATATGAATTTTTCTGCCGCTAAAATGTCGCCGGTGATAACGAAGCTCTTGGCTATAGAAGGCGGCAATGCCTAGAACCACAGCTACAACGATGGAAAGGGCAAACAACACCGGGTTGTACGGGTGCACGCAATAATCCACGCGGATGGCCGCCATGCCGATGTAATGCATGGTCCCGATCCCGGCGCCGACCAGCGTGCCGCCAATCAGATATCGGCGATGATGGCTACCGCGGCCCGACATCACACGAAGCGCCAGCGCACTGGCAAGGATCGCGGGAACCACTGACAGGACAGTAAGGGGGACATCGTAGGCGATGGGGACCGGAAGGGTCAGCGCCAACATGCCCGTGAAATGCATCGCCCAGATGCCGATACCCATGGCGGCCGATCCGCCGGTCAGCCAAACCCACCGGCCCCGCGCACTTTCGGCATTGGCAATGGAAACGCTCATCAGCAATCCCGCATAGGATGCCAGCGCCGCTATCAGATACGAGACCACCACAAGAATGATGTCGTATGACTGCGAAAACGCGTCACCGATATCGGCGCCAAATGGCAGGAATTGAATCATCAAAGGGCCGTCCTTCGCTTACCCGCCTGAGCGGACTGAAAATTGGTCAGCCGGACAGCGTCGCGCCGCGTACCTCGCACCGTCGCCGGTGCCGACTAGGACGCTGAACGTTTCTGTGGAGTTGACCGAAATGTGCTGGGATCCCGGAAGGTCGATAGATTTGATTGGTGCAACTTCTGGGGAAATTGCCATTCGGTGCCTTCCTCAGGATGCCCTATTTACAACCTATAGACTAAAATACCTCGGTTGTAGAGAGTGATTTTGCAACCGCTCTACCGTAAGAGGATCGAAATGTCGGCCGCATTCCGGGTTCCCGAGATTGCTTTCCGGCATCGCGACGCTGGTCCGCGACCCCGGCGTGCTGCGCATGGCGCCGGTCAGCGAGGTAAGCTAGAAGCTACGAGAATAAGAGAGGATGTCATGCCGCCAGCCACCGTTTCAGCGAAGCCGACCGTCCTCGGCCTTGCCGAAGATCTGGCAACCGGGCGTACCTCCAGCCGTGCGCTGATCGAGGCGGCGCTGGCGCGGATCGCGGACCCCTCGGGCGAAGGCGCGCGCAGCTTTGTCAAGGTCTACGCCGAGAGCGCTCGCGCCGCCGCCGACGCGCAGGACCAGTTGCGCCAGGTGGGGTACGTGGCCTCGGCGCTCGCCGGCTTGCCGGTGTCGATCAAGGACCTTTTCGATGTCGCGGGCGAGCCCAATTTGGCCGGCTCGAAGGCGCTCGACGATCGCCCGCCGGCGGAGCGCGACGCGCCGGTCATTGCCCGGCTGCGCGCGGCCGGGGCCATCCTCATCGGCCGCACCAACATGACCGAGTTCGCCTTTTCCGGGGTTGGCATCAATCCGCATTACGGTACGCCAGGCAACCCCTACGACCGCCGGCTGATCCCCGGCGGCTCGTCCTCCGGCGCGGCGGTTTCGGTGGGTGACGCGCAGGCCGTGGTGGCAATCGGTAGCGACACCGGCGGGTCGGTGCGCATCCCGGCGGCGCTGTGCGGCCTCGTCGGCTTCAAGCCGACCCAGAACCGCATCCCGCGCGACGGGGCGATCCCGCTCTCGACCACGCTCGACTCGATCGGTCCACTGGCCAACAGTGTCGCCTGCTGCGCGATCGCCGATGCGGTGATGGCGGGGGAGCCGGCGACAGCACCCATGGCGATGCCCGCTGCGGGGCTGCGGCTCGGCGTGCTGCAAGGCTTTGTGCTCGACGGTCTCGCGCCCGAGGTGGAACGCGCCTTTGGCGATGCCTGCGCGGCCCTGTCGCGCGCCGGTGCGCGGGTCACCGATCTGCCGCTCGCGGAACTGAATGAGATCCCGGCGATCAACGCCGCCGGCGGTTTTGCGCCGATCGAGGCTTATGCCTGGCACCAGACGCTGCTGGCGCAGCGCGGCGCGGAATACGATCCACGCGTCAAGACGCGGATCGAGCGCGCCGGTGGCATGAGCGCAGTGGATTATATCAATTTGTGCGCCGCTCGGGCCGACCTGATCGCGCGGCTCGCACCGCGCACCGCTCCCTTCGACGCGCTGTTGATGCCGACCGTGGCGATCACCGCACCACCGATCGCCGCCTTTGCGCAGGACGACGATTACCGGCACCTCAACGCAGCGATCTTGCGCAACCCGTCGGTCATCAATTTTCTCGACCGCTGCGCCATCACGCTGCCGATCCAGCCGGCCGGTACGCCGCCCATTGGGCTGACGGTGATCGGCGAGCACGGTGCGGATCGCCGCCTTCTCGGGATCGCGCGCGGCATCGAAGCCGCGCTCGCCGCGCGGGTGTAGAGGCTACCGCCCAGAAACGGTATCAGCGCTGCGCGGGCGGGATCTCGTGGACCAGCCCGGCAGCGGGCTTGGCGCCCTGTGCGCTGGCCCACACGACATCGGGGCGATTGGCCGGCGCCGGTGCCACCGGCAGGCCGATCGAGCCGCTTCCTCCCGGCATCGCGCCGCAATTGCCGGAGCTGTGCGACACTACGCGCGGCGGAGCGCCATCACCGCGCGCGGTGATCTCGACGCTCCTTGTGCAGACCCCATTGCCTGACATCGTCGAGACGAACGTGTAGCTTTGGCTTCCGGGTGGCAGGCTGCGAGCGGCCGCTTCGGTCGACTGGCCGGACTGCGCCTGCGCCGCCAGGGCGTCGGCTTGGGCGAACATCGCCGCCGCTTCCCGGTCCATCTCGGCCGAAATCCGGTCGAGCGCTGCGAACGGCGAATCCGGTCCGAACAACGCCGGCATCGGCACCGACGCGACGTTGCTGAAGGCGATGTGCGGCGGGACATCGCCGGTGTAGCGGATCTGCGCGAGCCCGCCGTCCGGCAGCCGGACCGTCAGAACGTGGGTGTTTGCGCTTTGCGCCAGTACCGCGCCGGAGAACCCGATCGCGCTCGCCGCGACGCCGGCGAGCAGGAGAGTTCGCAGGTTTCGCATAACCATCTCCCTGAACTCGAAGACAGGTGAAGCGGGAATATAGCGCACGCGGCGCGGGATGCCGCCGGCACCCAATGTCGCAGCACGCCAGTTCATTTTCGTTTCTGCCTTTGAAACCAGCGGGGCCGGGCAGGGTGTCGCCGAAAATCGGCTCGATCGACTGCCGAGGGAGGGTGCGCGATGATGTATGATCGACAATCGGCTTTTCAGAGGGCAACACGGATGGCGCCCAGCCCAGATGCGATCACCCTGCGCCAGCCCGATGATTGGCACGTCCATTTCCGCGACGGCGCGATGCTGCGCACCGTGCTGGCGTTCACCGCGCACCAGTTTGCCCGCGCGATCGTCATGCCCAATCTGGTGCCGCCCGTTTGCGATGTCGTGGCCGCCCGCGCCTATCGCGACCGCATCCTCGCGGCGTTACCGGAAGGCGTCGATTTCACCCCGCTGATGACCTGCTACTTGACCGACACCACCGAGGCTGAGGAGGTCGCGCGCGGTCACAGGGAGGGCGTCTTCGCCGCGGTCAAGCTTTATCCGGCGCACGCCACGACCCATTCGGCGCACGGAGTCACCGATATCGACCGGGTCATGAGGGTCTTGGAGCGCATGGCGGCGCTTGGCATGCCGCTGCTCATTCACGGCGAGGTAACCGACCCCGACATCGATCTCTTCGACCGCGAAGCGGTGTTCATCGAGCGCGTGCTCGAAAAGCTGCGCCGGCGGCTCCCCGAACTTCGCGTTGTACTCGAGCATGTCACGACCGAAGAAGCCGTCGCCTATGTCAGCACGGGCGGGCCCAATCTGGCGGCGACGATCACCGCCCATCATCTGATCATCAACCGCAACGCGCTGTTCGCGGGCGGTATCCGGCCGCACCTCTACTGCCTGCCGATCGCCAAGCGCGAAAAGCATCGCCAGGCGCTCCGCCGCGCAGCGACCTCGGGAAGCCCTTCCTTCTTCCTCGGCACCGACAGCGCCCCGCACTTGATCCCATTGAAGGAGGCCGCCTGCGGCTGCGCCGGCATTTTCACCGCGCCCGCCGCGCTCGAACTCTACGTGGAGGTGTTTGAGGAAGAGGGTGCGCTCGACCGCCTGGAAGCCTTCGCCTCGCTCAACGGGCCCCAATTTTACCGACGGCCGATGAACGGGCGCCGGGTGACGTTGCGGCGCGAGATGTGGACAGTGCCCGAGCGCGTCGGCCTGGGCGATGGCGCGGTCAGCCCATTCCGCGCCGGCGAGAGCCTGCGCTGGCGGCTGGTCGCATAGCTCTGCGATAATCGGGCCTGGCAACGGAAGGACGCAGGCGATGGACGCGTGGTGGCAGTGCGAGATCCCCTACCCGTTCGTGCCGCGCGAGGTGCTGGCGGCGGCCGAATCGGTGCGCGGCAGCCTGCCCAACCGCTATTGCGACCCGAGGGTGGCCGCCGATCTGTTCGAGGAGGTCATCGACGAGTTCCTGTTGTGCGACGATCTCGGCATGAACGTGCTGGCGATCGAGCACCATGCCGGGATCAATTCCTTGTTGGGCGCCAACCCGATGCTGGTCGCCATCCTGGCGCGCCAGACGAAAAAGGTGCGCATCCTCTCGCTCGGCACCCTCGTCTCGCTGCGCGCGGACCCGGTGCGCGTCGCTGAAGAATACGCGACGGCCGACGTCATCTCGCGCGGCCGGCTCGACATCGGGTTTGTCAAATCGGGCGGCACCGAGATGCCCTCGGCCAACGCCAACCCGGTCAGGAACGAGGAGCGCTACTGGGAAGCGATCGACCTGATCAAGAAGACACTCTCCTCGCATGACGGCCCGTTCAGCTGGGAGGGCAAGCACTTCACCCACCGCCACGTCAACATCTGGCCGCCGCCCTACCAGCAGCCACATCCGCCGATGTGGTCGGCGACCGGCGACCCGCGGAGCGCCGCCGAAGTCGGCAGGCGCGGCATGCGGCATGTACTGGTGTTGCGTGGGGCCGACGGCACCCGGCGCGCCTACGCCGCCCACCGTCAGGCGCGAGCCGACGCGGGATTGGCGCCGGTCACCACCGACAATTTCGCCTATGCCGCCTTCGTCTATGTCGGCGACACCGAGGAGGAGGGCCGCCGCGTCGGTTCGAAGCTGCTGTGGTTCCTCAACACCAGCCTCAAATCGGCGCCGCAGCATTCGCGCTTCATGCCCGGGACCGCGCCGCCCGAAGCTGCGCCCGGCATCTGGCGCGACAATCCCCGGGCGCCAAACGGCGCCAACGGCGGCGGCCTCAACCTGACCAACGCCGAAAAGGGCGTCGCGCCCTCGGCGCAGCAGAACGCGCGGCGCCTCATGTCGCTCAATACCGAAGAGGCGATGGCGATGGGGATCCTCTTTGCCGGCGATCCCGACAGCGTCTACCGCCAGATCATGGAGTTCTACGACAAGGTCGGCGGGTTCGGCCATCTGAGCATGATCGGCCGCTCGGGCTTCATGACCCACCGCGAATCGGAAAAAGGCATCCGCCTCTTCGCCGAGGAGGTCTTGCCCCGCCTGAAGGAAGTAGAGCCCATACCGGCGGTGTGAGCCGATTGAGCGAAGCAGCCTTGCTCGCCTGTGGGATGCCGCCTATGGTCCCACCGCTGCTCGGGGTACTCGCGTGGGAGCGACCCTCGTCGAAGGGAGCGGGTTGTGGTGGCTTGCCGAAGTTCGCGCATAACGCTTGCACCGCGTAAACGTTTCGTTACAGTGCCAGCCAATCACAGCGCCATGTAAAAGCCACAATGCGTTGCTATAATCTTAATGATCGCCGGTGCGAGAGCCCGTTGAACCGGCGTCGCCGCCGAAATCTGCGCCGCTCATGCCACGTCGCAGCGCGACGAAGCTGTCCCCTTTTCGGGGGAGTTTTTGGGCCGTTGGGCGTTTTTCGTGCGGCGGAACGAAAAATGGAGCGACCACCCAATGTTGGTCTGGGGATTGCGTCCGGGAAGCGACGGTGCGGACGCTATAGCCGGCGGCTCCTCGCCCAGCTCAGCAACGCTCCATACCACAGCGTTGCTAACAAACGCTGAAATGAATTAATCATTAGCCGCTAGCATGGGGAGAAGCATGGCAGCGATCGAGTTGGAGCACCCAATGCTATCGTTCGGGACGCTTACCGACAGCCAAGATGAGGTCGGTCGACGGTGGATCAGCATTCCCTATGGTCGATACAACGGTGTTGAAATGGTCATCACGCCAGATCCAAACGATACAGCAGCGGACCTGCTTGCGATCTCGTGGTCCGGCGCAGTGCCAGTCGGCTTTGTGCGGCATTTCGCAGCACTCGGGGTGACACTCGTTGGCGCGGTCGAGTGCGAAATCTGGGCTGAAGGGGCGCCGCCGCCTAAGATGTTCACGGCAGATGAT
>DASYZD010000365.1:0-2145 GCA_035946655.1 Allostellaceae bacterium
GGAGAGCGTTTTTGCGAGATGCACCGGCAACCGCCTCCCCTTGGTCCGCGCGGTTATTGCGCCATAGCCGAGTGCGGCCGGCGGAAACCGAGCCTCACGCGGCCGTGCAGGAGGATGGCAAACCCGACCGAGAACGGCAAGAGGTCGACGACGTACATCAGCGGGATCACGCCAGTGTAGCGCAGCGCCAGATTGCCGAGGCTCAGCTCGAGCGATTGAAAGAGAAAGGCGCTGCCGATCGCCAGCAGCACGCGGCGCACCTGGCCGCGGCGGGTCAGCTGGCCCGGCAACAGGCAGGCGAGCGGGATGAGACAAAAGCTCAGGGTCGAGAGCGGCACCGTGATGCGCCGGTTCGCCTCCGCCAGATAGCTGCGGCGCGTCACCGGGTCGAGGTTCGCGGGCGGGAACAGGAGATCCCCGAGCAACAGCTCCTGCGGCTCGCGGACCCGCGCCACCGTGGCATCGCGCATCGTGCCGAGATCGAGGGTGTAGCGGCGGAAAGTCATCACCGACAGCTTGTGCGACCTGACATTGTATTGCTGCCGGTCGCCGTTCACCATGACGATGCGGGGCCCTGTCGGGGTGTCGGCAAAGGCGCCGCGCTCGGCAAGGATGGTGACCGGCCGTTCCGGGTTGCGGCTGTCGTTGATCAGAAGCCCGGTCAGCTCGCCGCGGCTGTCGCGGCCGCGGACATAGATCGTCAGCTTGTCGGACAGCGTCGTGAAGGTACCCTCCTGGAGCAGCCCCGAAACGAAGCGGTTCCGGATCTCGAACAAGAGGCTGATGAACTCCCGATTCGACACCGGCAGAAAATAGAGCGACAGGCTCAACAGCACGACCCCGGCGGCGCCGGCGAGGATCAGCGCCGGCTTGGCGAGGTCGAACGGACTCAACCCCGCCGCCCGCATGACGACGAGCTCGCTCTCCGAGATCAAGCGGTTGAAGATGAACAGCACGGCGATGAATACGCCGATCGGCAGCACGATATCGAGAAAGCGCGGCAGGATCAGGACAGCGAGATAGAGGAACAGCCCGAGCGACAGGCCCCGGTTGACGATCAGGGTTATCAGGCGCAGCGACTGCCCGAGCCAGATCGCCGCGCTGAGCGCGCCGGTCACAAAGATCATCACGCCGAAGCACTGGCGCAGGATATAGCGGGTAAGGCTGGACATCGACGGCGGATCATAGGTGCTGGGCGGGCGCCGAGCCAGCGGCATTTGTGGAACGATCGCCGCCTGCACCGGCGCCTTCGAGCCCGGGTATCGCGGCAAAACGGCGCGCCGCCACGTGCTCGGTCTCGCCCTGAAATTTGAGCGTGCACATGAAGTTGCGACAGGCGCCGGGGCGAGCCAACGCTGGACGAGCGGGAACAGCCGGGCCGGATGGCAAGCGATGTCGGCGAAGAGCCAGTCGATGGGCCGAATTTCTTGCGGGTCGAGCGCAAAGGCGCTCTGCCGGCGGTGCTCGACGCCGGGGAGCGCGGTGTTTTCGGGCGCGAGCGGCGCTGCAAAGCCCAGCTCGAACCGCCGGGGCTGGCGCCCATATCGAGGCACAGTTCGCGCGGCCAAGGTCCCTCTTGGCGGGGCGCGGCGGTTTTGCCAAAGTGCGGCGATGGATACGGAACCGGCCCTTGCCGAATTCCGCCGCCTGATCGCGCGGGCGCGGCGCGCCGTCGTCTTTACCGGGGCCGGCATCAGCACCGAATCGGGGATCCCCGATTTCCGCAGCCCCGGCGGCATCTGGACGCGGATGGCGCCGATCGACTTTTCCGACTTCCTCGCCTCCGAGGAGGCGCGGCGCGAGACCTGGCGGCGCCGCTTCGCGGCCGAGGAGACGCTTCGCAGCGCGCGGCCGAATCGCGGCCACCGCGCCGTTGCCGCCCTCGTCGAGCGCCGCATCGTGGCCGCCGTCGTCACGCAAAACATCGACGGGCTGCACCAAGCTTCGGGCGTCCCCGAGGAAACGCTCATCGAGCTGCACGGCAATACGACCTATGCGCACTGCCTCGATTGCCGGGAGCGTTATGAGATCGAGGCGTTGCGCGCCGCCTTTGCGCGCGATGGAGAGGCGCCCAGTTGCACGAAATGCGGCGGTTTCGTCAAGACCGCGACCATCTCCTTCGGTCAGGCGATGCCGGAGGGAGCA
>DASYZD010000366.1:0-20646 GCA_035946655.1 Allostellaceae bacterium
GCCGGCGGCGCGCGCCATGCTGATGCGGGCGCTCGGCCACATGAAAGACAGCCTGCTCCTCGCCGAGGCGGCCGAAAGCAGCGCCGCCGAGTAGGCGCCGCCGCGGTCAGCGGCGCGCCGGCCCCCGCCGCGCGTCAGACCGCGAGGAAGCCGCCGTCGACGTAGAGCTCGACGCCGGTGATGTACGACGCCTCGTCCGACGCGAGGAACAAGACGGCGTTCGCGACCTCCTCGACGCGCCCGTCGCGGCGCAGCGGCACGCCTTCGAGCATCTTCGCGCGCACCGCCGGGTCGGCGGTCCGCCCCGAGGTGCGCATCGGCGGCATCAGCCCGGGATGGACCGAGTTGACCCGGATGTTGTCGCGCCCGTGCTGTACGGCCGCCGCCTTGGTGAGGGTGCGGATCGCGCCTTTGGACGCGTTGTAGCCGACATGGATGCCGCGCTGGCCGGTGACCCCGGAAATCGACGAGATGTTGACGATGGCGCCGCCGCCGGCCTTTTTCATCTCGGGGATGGCGAATTTCATGCCGAGAAAGGTGCCGGTCGCGTTGACTGCCATCAGGCGCTCCCAGGCGGCGGTGTCGAAGAGATCGTCGACCGCGCTGCCGCTGATCCCGGCATCGTTGACGAGGATGTCGAGCTTGCCGAACGCGGCCAGCGTTGCGGCAATCGCCGCCCGCCATTCGGCTTCGCTGGTGACGTCGAGCTTCTGAAAGATCGCCGCGCCGTTGGCCCGGGTGATCTCGTCGACGATCGACTTACCTTCCGCTTCGAGCATGTCGGCGACCGCCACCTTGGCGCCCTCGCCGGCAAAGATCCGCGCCATGCTGGCGCCCATTCCGGAGGCGCCCCCGGTGATCAGTGCGACCTTGCCATCGAGACGCATCGGCGTTCTCCCTGTGTGAATGAAAGCAAATGGTCAAGCCGGTCTTATCAGGTCGCTCTCAACCCAGATGGTATGCCCGTCGCCCCGACTATCGGTGAACTCGAGCTCAGCCTGGCCGTAGCTGATGCCTGCAAAGGTGACCGGTTGTCCCACAATAGAGCGGATCGCTCGCTGGTCTTTTTTGGGCAATCCCTGCAATAGCGATGACGGTGCGTTGGTGAGAATAACCAAATCGCCGGGTTTTAAGTCGAGCATCCGATACTACCCTCTCATCCAATGCATCGACACTTGACGTGCTTGGGCTTCATTCCAAGCTTTCTGGTCGCGTCTCGTTTGCATTCCTTCGCGGCTATCGCACAATCAACTGCTGTGGCCGAAGCGAAAGCAAACGGCGGCAGATCCGGTTTCAGGTTCCCAGGAACGCTATCATCAGCATCCGCCCTGCAGTTGCAAGTGCGTCCGCGCGGGGGCTGCGGCGGTTTGGGTACCGACCTACCCGCGCGTGTAACTCAATTGACCCCGACCGCGGCGCCGAGCGTGTCGCCGATGCCGTGGCGGATCACCAGATCGGCGATTTCGTCGAGCCCGGTCGGCTCGCGGTTGACGATCGCCAACGCGGCGCCGTTGCGCTTGGCCAATTCGGGAAATCCGGCCGCCGGATAGACCACCAGCGACGACCCGAGCACGATGAACAGATCGGCCGCCAGGGTCGCCGCTTCCGCGCGGCGCATCTCCGCCTGCGGCATCGCCTGCCCAAATGAGATCGTCGCCGTCTTGACGAAGCCCTTGCAGCGGACGCAGCGGGGCGCGGTTCCGTCGCGCTCGAAGACGACGCGGATGTCGGCCAGTTCATGGCGCGCCCCGCAGTCGAGGCAGGCGGCGTAGGTGGTGTTGCCGTGCAGCTCGATGATCTTCTCCGCCGGGATGCCGGAAGCCTGGTGCAGCCCGTCGATGTTCTGGGTGATGACAGCCGCAACCTTGCCGCGGCGTACCAGCGCATCGACCGCGCGGTGGCCGCGATTGGGCGCGGCGGGCCCGAAGTGATCTTCCATCGCAAAGCGCCGCCGCCAGGTCTCGCGCCGCGCCGCGTCGGAGGCGAGGAAATCGTCGAAATAAATCGGGGCCATCTGCGTCCAGATCCCGCCCGGGCTGCGGAAATCCGGGATCCCCGATTCGGTGCTGATCCCGGCGCCGGTAAACACCACGGCGCGGGCCGCGTCCTCGATCATGCGGGCGAGCGCGGCGATCCCGCTCGCCGGAGTAATGGCGGTCGTCATCCCCTTACTTTGGCAAAAGCGCCGGGGCGCGCCAAGCCCACCGTTGGAACGCGGCAAAACCGATTGTCATTGCGAGGCGTGGAGCGACGACGCAATCTCGGCCGGTCAAGCGGGAGAAGACGTCATGGATCTGGGCTTGCGCGGACGCAAGGCGCTGGTGACCGGCGCCTCGAAGGGGATCGGGCGGGCCTGCGCCGAGGTGTTGGCCGAGGAGGGCTGCGATATCGTGCTGGTGTCGCGCACCGCCGCCGACCTCGAGGTGGTGCGGGCCAAGATTGCCGGTGAGCACAATGTCGCGGTGCGCTATTTGGCGCTCGACCTTTCCGACAGCCGAAATGTCGACAAGCTGGCGGCCGAATGCCCCGACACCGACATTCTCGTCAACAACGCCGGCGCGATCCCCGGCGGCAATATCGCTGAGATCGACGAGGCGCGCTGGCGTGAAGCCTGGGACCTCAAGGTCTTCGGCTACATCAACATGACGCGGCGCTTCTATGCGCTGATGGCCGCGCGCCGGGCGGGCACGATCATCAACATCCTCGGCGCGGCCGGCGAAAACCCCGATTTCGATTATGTCGCCGGCTCCTCGGGGAACGCCTCGCTGATGGCCTTCACCCGGGCGATCGGCGGCACGGCGCCGCGCGACAACCTCCGGGTCATGGGGATCAACCCCGGCCCGGTGATGACCGAGCGCCTGGTCACCCTGATGAAAACCCGCGCGCAAACCAATTTCGGCGACCCCGAAAAATGGACTGACCTCATGAAGCCCTTGGCCTTCGGCCGCGCCGCCAAGCCCGAGGAGATCGGCTATATGGCCGCCTTCCTCGCCAGCGACCGCTCGGCCTACACCACCGGCACGATCATCACGATCGACGGCGGCGGAACCAGCCGGCGGAGCGCGCTGTAGCTCTTGCTTCGCTTTCTAGAATGACTATCTAGATTGAGTTCATGAGGTCGCTGTGGCGTTGAGCATCAAAACCGAAGAGGCCGACAACCTCGCGCGTGCCTTGTCGCGGCTTACCGGCGAAAGCCTGACGCGTGCCGTGACGGTTGCATTGCGCGAGCGGCTTTACCGCGAACGCGCGCGACGCGCAGGGCAGGATGATCTCGCAGGACGCGTGGCGGAATTGGTCGACCGCATCGCGCCCCACTACGACACGCGGCCGGTTACCCAGGACGAATGGAACGCCGCATCCGGGGACGAGTGTTGATCGTCGTCGATTCGTCGGCCGTCATTGCGATCATGTTCCGGGAACCAACCGCTGTCGCGCTTCTCTCTCGTTTGTCCGCGGACCCCGAGCGAGTGATGTCGGTTGCGTCCTATCTCGAGACCGGAACTGTGCTAGCGGGCCGCCGACGCTCGGAAAAGCTGAGAGCCATCGATGAACTGGATGCATTCCTCGATGTGGCGGGAATAGCCTTGTCGCCGGTAGAAGCCAGCCACGCGCAACTCGCGCTGCGCGCTCGCATCCGCTTTGGGCGCGGCATGGGGTACGGCGGCGCACTGAATTTTGGGGACGCATTCTCCTACGCGTTGGCGAAATCGCTCGATGCGCCACTGCTGTTTGTCGGCGCCGACTTTCGCGCGACCGACATCGCGGCGGCATTGTGACCGAGCTTACCCCGCCTTCAGCCGCTTCGCCGCCTCGACCGCGAAATAGGTGAGGATGCCGTCGGCGCCGGCGCGTTTGAAGCAGAGAAGGCTTTCCAGCATCGCCCGCTCGCCGTCGAGCCAGCCTTTTTCGGCCGCCGCCTGGATCATCGAATATTCGCCGGAGACCTGATAGGCGAAGGTCGGCAGGCGGAAGGCGTCCTTTACGCGGCGCACGACGTCGAGATAGGGGAGGCCCGGCTTCACCATCACCATGTCGGCCCCCTCGGCGATGTCGAGCGCGACCTCGCGCAACGCCTCGTCGCCATTGGCCGGGTCCATCTGGTAGGTGCGCTTGTCGGCGCTGCCGAGGGAGGAAGCCGAACCGATCGCGTCGCGGAACGGGGCGAAAAAGCACGAGGCGTATTTCGCCGCGTAGGACATGAGGCGCACGCGGTCGTAGCCGGCTTCATCGAGCGCCCGTCGCACTGCACCGACCCGCCCATCCATCATGTCGGAAGGCGCGATGATGTCGCAGCCGGCCTTGGCCTGGACGATCGCCTGGCGCTGCAAAATCGCCACCGTCTCATCGTTCGCAACGTAACCGTCGCGGATCACGCCGTCATGGCCGTGCGAGGTAAACGGGTCGAGCGCCACATCACACAGGACGCCGAGGTCGGGCAGCGCCTTCTTCAATGCACTGACGGCGCGGCAGACGAGGTTGTCGGGGTTGACCGCTTCCCGCCCTTCGGGGTCCTTCAACGCCGGGTCGATCGCCGGAAAGACCGCGATCGTCGGGATGCCGAGCCCCGCCGCTTCCCCCGCCGCATCGACCAGCGCGGCCACCGAGAGCCGCCATGCGCCGGGCATCGATTCGACCGGCGCCCGCCCGCTCTCGTCATGGACGAAGACCGGCCAGATCAAATCGCCCGGCGTTAGTACGCTCTCGGCAACGAGCTTTCGCGACCACGGATCGCGCCGGTTGCGGCGCAGCCTGGTGGTCGGATAGGGCGCCAGCGGCGGCAGAAAGTTTTGGGTCACGGGGTCACCCGATGTGACAAGCGGCCGATCGCCGCGGATCTCGCGAAAATAAGCCCGCCGGCCCGCCGATACAACGCGCCCGGCGCCTTCCCGATTCCCGCTCGCGGCGGAATGACGTATCCTCCGCCCGTTCGGATGGGGAAGGTGCGATGCTGGTCTTCCGTCAACTCTTCGATCCGCAATCCTCGACCTACACCTACCTCTTGGGCGACCGCCCCAGCGGCGAGGCGGTGTTGATCGACCCGGTGTTCGAGCAGGTGCGGCGCGACGTGGCGCTGTTGGGCGAATTGGGCCTCACCCTCATCGCCACGCTGGAGACCCATGTCCACGCCGATCACGTCACCGGCGCCAGCCTCCTGAAACGGCGTACCGGCAGCCGGATCATGCTGGCGGCGGCCAGTGGCGCCGAGGGCGCCGGCCGCGCGCTTGCGCAGGACGACGTTGTCGTCTTTGGCGCCCGCCGCCTCCTGGTGCGCGCGACCCCGGGCCATACCAGCGGCTGCCTGACCTATGTGCTCGACGACCGCAGCATGGCCTTCACCGGCGATTGCCTCATGATCCGCGGCGCCGGCCGCACCGATTTCCAGGGGGGCGACGCGGCGGCGATGTACCGCTCGATCCACGAGCAGATCTTTACCCTGCCCGACGACTGTCTGCTCTACCCGGCGCACGACTACCGCGGCCTCACAGTCACCAGCGTCGCCGAGGAGCGCCGCTTCAACCCGCGGATCGGCGGCGAGATCGGCATCGGCGACTTCACCGGGTATATGAACAATCTGGGGCTCGCGCACCCGAAGCAGATGGACATCGCGGTGCCGGCCAATCTGCGCTGCGGCCGGCCGGAAAACGAGGCCGCCCTTGCCGCCGACCCGAGCTGGGCGCCGCTGCGCTACAGCTTTGCCGGGGTGTGGGAGTTGGATCCGCACGGCCTGGAGGAACATACCGGGGAGCATCAGGGCGCGGTGCAGATCCTCGATGTGCGCGAGCCGGCGGAGTTCACCGGTCCGCTCGGCCATATCGCCGGCGCCGTGCTGATCCCGCTCGGCGAACTGGCCGAGCGCGCCGGCGAACTTTCGCACGAGCGCCCGGTCGTCGCAGTGTGCCGCGCCGGCGGCCGCTCGGCCCAGGCCACGGTGATCCTGCAGAAGGCCGGGTTCACCGAGGTCGCCAATTTGACCGGCGGCATGCTGCGCTGGCGTGCCGAGGGCCACGCGGTCGAGGGCGGCAGCGGGTAGCGCCACGAATCGACCTTGCAAGCGCGTCCCCGGCCCGCTCGCCGAGGTGCCCGCACGATGGCCCGCAACGAGGCTCGGTGGATTTGGCTTCTCTTGGCGGGCGCTTCGCGCTAGCGTGAACATCAGTGGAACATTCGCACGGCTCGCGCGAATTCGCTGACTTAAAACAGCGGCGTAGGAAAGCCCATGGACACCGCGACTTTTGTTGCTATTGCGGGCTTGCTGACTGTCCTTGGGGGCCTCTCTGGGCTCGCATTGGGGCGATATGCGTGGCCGGCGATTCGCAGCGACCAGGCGGCAGCGTTGACGTCGGCGCAAATAGAGGCGGCGCGGCTCAGCGAACGCACGGCGGGGCTGGAACGCCAGATCGACGAACAAGCTGGTCTCGCTCGCTCGCTTGAGGCGCAGCGGGTAGCGGCCGAGGCGGAAGCGAAGGCGGCTGGCGCCGAAGTGGCGCGCTTGAGTCAGCGCGAGAGCGACCTTTCCGCAAAAATCGCCGATCAGGCGACGCAACTCGCTGAAATGCAGAAGCAGCTGACGAGCGAATTCGAAAATATCGCCAACCGCATTCTGAGGGCCAAGGCCGTCGAGTTGTCGGAGGGCTCGCAGAAGGAACTGGGCGCGATCCTGGATCCGCTACGCGAGCGCATCCAGGATCTGCAGAAAAAGGTCGAAACGACCTACGACGCGGAAATCCGCGAGGTGCTGTCGCTCAAGGAGCAGATCAAGATCGTGCTCGACACCAGCAATGCGGTCGGCAGTCAAGCCGATGGTCTTGCTAAGGCCCTCAGAGGCGATTCACAAGTTCTCGGCCGATGGGGCGAGATTACGCTTGAACGCATCCTTGAAGCTGCGGGGCTCAGCCAGGGCCGTGACTACATCTCGCAAGGCCGAGGCATGGGGCTGAGGGACGCCAGCGGCGGGCTGCAAAAGCCCGACATCGTGATCAAGCTGCCGGAGGACCGCTCGATGATCATCGATGCGAAGGTTTCTCTGGCCGGCTACGAGCGCCTAGCCGCGCTCGGCGATGAAAAAGAACGGGCCGGATTGCGCGGCCAGTTTGTTCGCGATGTCAAAGCGCATATCGACGGGCTGGCGGGCAAGCGCTACCAGGAGAATGAAAAACTGCTGGCGCACGACTACGTGTTGATGTTCGTACCGATCGAAAGTGCGCTTTCTGAGGCTTTGAAGAGCGACCCTGGTCTCGTTTTCTACGGGTGGGATCGTCGTGTCGTATTAGTGGGGCCTTCGAACTTGCTGATGACCATGCAAACGGTTGCCTCGATCTGGGGTTATCAGCGGCAAAGAGAAAACGCGCAGGAAATCGCACGCCTCGCCGGCGAGCTTTGCGACAAGGTGAGATTGAGCCTCATCGATTTAAATGTGGTCGCCGAAAAGATGGCCGACGCCAACGCGGCGCACAGTGACGCCGTCAAACGGCTTTCGACCGGCAGGGGCAATCTGCTGTCGGTTGGCGAACGCATCCGCATCCTGGGCGTCAAAAGCAAACCCATGCCATCGATGCTCGTTGACGGCGCGACGATCGCTGCACCCGAGCCCTTTACCGACGACGAAATCCCCGTGCTCGCGCCGAGCCTGGGGACAGTCATCGACGGCGAAGAGTCGCGCGACGCTGCCGAATAGAGAAACCGTTGTCCCGGCGGCGTCGCCGGGACGGCGACGTTTGGTCGTCGCGAAGCGGAACGTTGCCGATCCAGCGAGACCGCTCAGCTTGGAAGGAGTGCGCTATCAGTGGTCGAGCCAGGCGTCCTCGAAGCGCCAGCCGTTGAAGAGGCTTCCGTTCCCCCCGGTCGTCGCGGCGAACCCGGGCGAGGTTCGCTTGGTTCTCCCACATCGCTGTCATTGCGAGCGCAGCAAAGCAATCTCGTTGGCACACTCCGCCCGGATCGGGATTGCTGCGTCGCTGCGCTCCTCGCGATGACAGCAAATGTTTGGGGATCGAAAAATTGCGGATTGGCGCGCCGCACCGCGATCGGGCTATCGCTCCAGCGGCTGCCACAGACCAAGCATCGCGCCGGTCGGGTCGATGATGATCGAAAACGAGCCGGCGTTCGGCACCTCGGTGACCTCGCGGAAGACCGTGGCGCCGAGCGATGCCGCCGCCGCGGTCGCCGCCGTGACGTTGTCGACATTGACGTAGGCGAGCCAAGCCGAGGGCGCGCCCGGCATCGGGTGCGTCATCATCCCGCCGCCGGTGCCCTCGCCGACGTCGATCATCGTGTAGCTCATGCCGCCGCCCATCTCCATGTCGTTCAGTTTCCAGTCGAATAGCGCACGGTAGAACGATTTGGCCTGATCGAGGTCGGTGGTGGCGAGTTCGACATGCACAAACGGGTTGGCCATGGCACGCTCCAGGGTTTGAGGGCTCGGGGATCGTAGCCGATCTTGGAGAACATCCGGTGACAGTCTTGACCGCTCGAGCGCGTTGCCGCAAGTCGCCGCCGCTCGCATAATCGGGTGATGGATTTCGATCTCTCCGACGAGCAGCGTGCCTTTGCGGAAACCGCGCATCAGTTTGCGACCGACGAATGGCTGCCGCATGCACCGGGCTGGGACGAGCGCGAGGAATTTCCCGAGGCGGCGTTACGCGGGGCCGCCGCCCTCGGCTTTGCCGGGATTTATGTGGGGGACCAGTTCGGCGGCAGCGGTCTCACCCGGCTTGACGCGACGATCATCTTCGAAGAACTGGCGGCGGCCTGCGTCTCGACCGCTGCCTATCTCTCGATCCACAACATGGCGGCCTGGATGATCGACCGCTTCGGCAACGCGGCGCAGCGCGCGAGGCTCTTGCCCCGGCTCATGACGATGGAGCACTTCGCCAGCTACTGCCTGACCGAGCCCAATAGCGGCTCGGACGCCGCCGCGCTCGCCACCAGCGCCCGGCGCGACGGCGATGATTACGTCTTGAACGGGACCAAGGCGTTCATCTCGGGCGGCGGCAGGAGCGAGCTTTACGTGACGATGGTGCGCACCGGCGAACCCGGCCCCAAGGGCATCTCCTGCCTCGTCGTCGAAAACGGCACGCCGGGCCTTTCCTTCGGCAAGAAGGAGCGAAAGCTCGGCTGGAACACGCAACCGACGGCGATGGTGATGTTCGACGATTGCCGCGTGCCCGTGGGCAACCGCCTCGGCGCCGAGGGCGAGGGGTTCACAATCGCGATGATGGGGCTCGACGGCGGCCGGCTCAATATCGGCGCCTGCTCACTGGGCGGGGCCCGCGCCTGTTACGACGCCGCGCGCGGCTACATGCTGGAGCGCCGCCAGTTCGGCACCCGCCTCGCCGATTTCCAGGCCCTGCAATTCAAACTGGCCGACATGGCGACCGAACTCGACGCCGCCCGCCTCCTGCTGCGCCGCGCCGCCGCCAGCCTCGACAACGGCGACCCCGAGGCCACGCTTCACTGCGCGATGGCCAAGCGCCTCGCCACCGACACGGGCTTTGCTGTGTGCAACGAGGCCCTCCAACTCCACGGCGGCTACGGCTACCTCAAGGATTTCGGGATCGAGCGCTACCTGCGCGACGTCCGCGTCCACCAGATCCTCGAAGGCACCAACGAGATCATGCGCGTCATCATCGCCCGCCGGCTGCTGCGGCAATGACGCCGTCTGACCGGCTTTATCGTTTCGCGCATGAGAAGACCGTCATCAGGTCGTCGTACGCCGATCGGGGCGGGCGTTGTGGGTCCGAAAGGCTATAGGCTGGCGGCTCGCCGCTCAGCATGTAAAAATCTTCGTCAGAAAAATGTTCGCGTTTTCCGTTATATGAAGCACAGTACAAAAAATAATTAGTAGCAGCCCGCCTCACTGTAAATTTAATCACATCGTATTGACCCGGCCTCAACCGTGCCCAGGTCACCGTAGTCAGCGGTGTCCTCATTTTCGTTTCTCGATTTAAATCGTATAAATTAAACTCTAATGTAGTTGCATCCTCATTTCCGATATTGATGATTGTCCATTCTACTAACCCATCGCTGTCAACTCTGAAATTAATCGCTTTAAGCGTTGGGTGATTTTGACTGTTATAAATCGATATAGTGTATCGTAGGCCGATCCCCGAAATAACCAGCACAAGGATTGTAATAATCCAACCGGCCTTGCCGATTTCCGTAATACCTTGCCAAACACGACCAAAGATATTCATCGGGTGTACATACCCAAAATCGGAATTGCGGCGTCGCAGATTAGAAGCTAGCTCGGTGGGGTGGCTCGCCTGGACGGATAGCGATCATATCGTGCATATTACGGGGAATAAGCCGTCCCCGCGAGACAGGAGCCGCAGATGTCCGTGCACGATGTCGAATTCGAGCGCCCCGTGGCCTGGCCGTCGAACGGCATCAGCGAAGTTCCCTTCCGGCTCTATACCGACCCGGCGCAGTACGCACTCGAGCAGGAGCGGATCTATAAGGGGCCGACCTGGAACTATCTGTGTCTGGCGGCCGAGATCGCCGAGCCGGGCGACTGGGTGGCGACGACGGTCGGCGAAGTTGCGGTCATCGTCGTGCGCGGGGCTGACGGGGCGGTCAACGCCTTCGTCAACCGCTGCGCCCATCGCGGCAACCTGTTGTGCCTGACGCAAAAGGGCCGGGGCAAGGAGATCACCTGCATCTATCACGGCTGGAGCTATGACCTCGAAGGCAAGCTCACCGGGGTCGCCTTCGAGAAGGGCGTTCAGCGCCAGGGCGGCATGCCGCCGGAATTCAGGAAGGAAGACCACCATCTGCAGCGCCTGCAGGTCGCCGAATTATCCGGCCTCGTCTTCGGCTCGTTTGCCGCGGATCTGCCCGATCTCGAAAC
This sequence comes from Allostellaceae bacterium, assembly GCA_035946655.1. GTDB lineage: Bacteria > Pseudomonadota > Alphaproteobacteria > ATCC43930 > CGMCC-115725 > DATARH01. Next base: position 10,847 of record DASYZD010000366.1, read on the forward strand.
CTATCTCGGATCGGCCGTGGTCGGCCGCGTCAAGCGCGTGCTCGAGGGCCGCACCGCCCGCATCATCGGCCGCTCAACCCAGGTTCTGCCGAACAACTGGAAGCTGTACGCCGAGAACACCCGGGACGCCTACCACGCCTCGATCTTGCATGCGTTCCTCACGACGTTTCGCATCAACCGGCTCACCCAGCCGGGGATGACCGACATCAGCGAGGATGGCGGCAACACTTTCAGCCACGTCAAGCTCGACTACGCCGCCGAGGACGCCGAATACAAGGCGGCCAAGCTGCGCTCCGATACCGGCCTCAAATTGGCGGACAACTCAATCATCGAGTCGGTCGACGAATACGGCGACCAGATTTCGGTCGAGATCTTGAACGTCTTTCCGAGCCTGGTGTTGCAGCAGATCCGCAACACGATCGCGGTGCGCGTCATCCGTCCGCGCGGGGTCGAGCGGACCGAGCTCGAATGGGTGCATCTGGGCTTCGAGGGCGACGACGAACAAATGACCGAGCGCCGCCTGCGGCAAGGCAATCTCGTCGGCCCGGCCGGCTATATCTCGTTGGAAGACGGCTGCGTCGGCGGGTTTGTCCAGCGGGCGCTGCAATACAATGACGAGGATAGCGGGGTTGTGATGATGGGCGGGCATGAGGCCCAGTCGCAGAATTTCCGCGCCAGCGAAGCGGCGATCCGCGGGTTCTGGAAGAAATACCGCGCCCTCACCGGCACCTAATCCCGGCATGGACGAGACCGCGCTGCGGCTCGGGGTGGGCGAGCTTTACGCCGCCTACGCCGATTGTATCGACGACGACCGGCTCGAGGAATGGCCGGATTTCTTCGTCGAGAATTGCCGCTATCTGATCACCGACCGCGAGAGCCATCGGGCCGGGTTGCGCCATGGCATCATCTATGCCGCCTCGAAGGGCATGCTCAATGACCGGGTGATGGCGTTGCGCCGGGCCAACATCTTCGAGGCGCAGCATTACCGCCATATCGTCGGGCCCGTACGCATCGATGGGATCGAGGGCGGCGTCGCCGCGACGCGCGCCAATTTCATCGCCGTCCGCATCATGCATGACGGCGAGACGACGCTCTTCGCCACCGGCCGCTACCTCGACCGGATCGATGTCGGCACCAGCCGTTACCGCTTCATCGAGCGCACCGTCGTCCTCGACAGCCAGAAGATCGACACCCTCCTCGTCATTCCTCTGTGACCGCCGTCATTGGGAGCGGAGCGAAGCAATCTCGTGGTATCTGTGCTTTTCGGGATGGGGATTGCTTCGTCGCTTTGCTCCTCGCAACGACGGGTTGCCTATTGAGTTGATGCCTGCTTCGAACGACATCCTGTTTGGCCATCACGGCGGCGTGGCGACGGTTACGCTCAACCGGCCGCATGCGCTCAACGCCTTTACGCTCGGCATGTACCGGCATTTCGCGCCGGTGCTGCGGGCCTGGGAGGATGAGCCGGGGGTCCATGCGATTGTCGTGCGCGGCGCCGAGGGGCGGGCGTTCTGCGCCGGGGGCGATGTTCGCGCGATCGCCGAAGCCGGGCGCGGCATTTCCGGCGACACGGCGCTGACCAGCCGGTTCTTCTGGGAAGAGTACGAGCTCATTCGCCATATCCACCGCTATCCGAAACCCTATCTGGCGATCATCGACGGGATCACGATGGGCGGCGGCGCCGGCGTGTCGGTCAATGGCGCCTACCGGGTTGCCACCGAGCGCACGATGCTGGCGATGCCGGAGACCGGGATCGGCCTCTTCCCCGATGTCGGCGCGACCCGGTTCCTCAACCTCGCTCCGGGGCATATCGGGCGTTATCTCGCACTGACCGGCGCGCGGCTCGGGCCGCAAGACGCGCTCTACTGCGGGTTTGCCACCCATTTCGTACCGCGCGAGCGTGTGGCGGCGCTGGTCGAGGCGCTCGGCCATCTGTCGTGGCGGGAAGGCCAGGAGGGCGGGCAAATTGAGGAGGTGCTCGGCGCGTTCGCCGCCGATCCCGGCCAACCCCCGCTGGCCCGGCGCCGCGCTGCGATCGACCGCTGTTTTGTCGGGGACACGGTCGAAGCGGTGCTCGCGGCCCTCGCCGGCGAAGCGGCAGCGGGCGGCAGCGATGCGGAGTGGGCGGCCGACACCCGTGCCGGGCTTCTCACCAAATCGCCGACCAGCCTCAAGGTCACGCTGCGCCAGCTGACCCTGGGCCGCGGCTACGACATCGAGGCGGCGCTCGCGCTTGAATACCGGCTGACCCAGCATTTCATGCAAGGCCACGATTTTTACGAGGGAGTGCGTGCCGCGCTCATTGACAAGGACCAGCGGCCGCGCTGGGAGCCGGCGAGCCTCGCGGAAGTCAGCGACCGGATGGTTGAGAGCTATTTCGCGCCGCTCGAAAAAGGAGAGTTGCTCTTCTATTGACTTATCAAAGGTTGTCAATCTAATTCCAGCGGGATGGGAGAAGGCCAGTGGCGAGGATCGGGATTATCGGGCTCGGCAATATGGGTGCGCCGATGGCGGCCAATCTCTTAAAGGCGCAGCACCATGTGACCGGGTTTGATGTCGTCGCGGCGCCGGTCGCCGCCTTGTCGGAACAGGGCGGGCATGCCGGGGCCGGGATCGCCGAGGTCGCCGAGGCCGGCGAGGTCGTCGTCACGATGCTGCCGGCGGGGCCGCAGGTGCGCCAGGTGTATTTCGGCCCCGACGGGATCCTCGCCCATGCGCGGCCCGGCGCGCTCCTCCTCGACTGTTCGACGATCGATGTCGAGACCGCACGCGCCGTCGCTGCCGAGGCGGCGCAACGCGGCTTCCACATGCTCGACGCGCCGGTCTCCGGCGGGGTCATCGGCGCCGAAGCCGGGACGCTGACGTTCATGGTCGGAGGAGAGGCGGCCGACTTCGCCCGGGCCCTGCCGATCCTTCAGGCGATGGGGAAGACGATCGTCCATGCCGGCCCCTCGGGCAGCGGGCAGACCGCGAAGATCTGCAACAACATGATCCTCGCCGCCTCGATGATCGCGGTGTGCGAGGGGTTTGCATTGGCTGAAAAGCTCGGGCTGCCGGCGCAGACCTTGTTTGACATCTGCAAGACCTCGACCAGCCAGTGCTGGGCGATGACCGGTTATTGCCCGGTGCCGGGGCCGGTGCCGGCGGCGCCTTCAAACCGCGACTACAAGGCCGGCTTCACCGCGTCCAACATGCTTAAGGATTTGCGGCTCGCACAGCAGGCCGCCGGTGCCACCGCGGCGGCGACGCCGCTCGGCGCGGTCGCGGCCAACCTCTACCAGCTCTATGTCGATACGGGCGCCGGCGGGCTAGATTTTTCCGGGATCATGCAGTTCCTGCGCCGCGCCGAACCCAGGGAGTGACCAACGATAACGGCGGTGACAACGGAAAGTTAACGAAACTACGGTTAAGATGCCGCAGGATCGGTCGCCAGGTGAGGCTGTCATGACCAATGAGTATCTCGAGGTGATTGGGCTGGTTGAGCGGCTTCACCGCCACTTTCTCGAAGTGGTGAAGCTGGAACTCGACGGGTTCGGCATTCACGACATCAACAACATCCAGGGCCTGATGCTGTTCAACATCGGCGATGCGGAGATGACCGTCGGCGAATTGACGCTGCGCGGCTGCTATCTCGGCTCGAACGTCTCCTACAACGTCAAGAAGATGGTGGAGAACGGCTATCTCGCGCAGGAACGCTCGGTCCACGACCGCCGCTCGATCCATGTCAAGCTTACCGAAAAGGGGCGCGCGCTGCGCGACCGGCTGACCGGGATGCATCGCCGCCACATCGAGATGCTGGGGAAGACCGCGGTCAGCGATGACAACTTGCAAAACGTCATTGTGACGCTGCGCCGGCTCGAGCGCTTCTGGGTCCGCGCCGGCGACCTCGTGCAGCGCCCGGGGCTGTTCGCCGCGTGATTTTAAAGTGGTGATTTTCCGAGGTGCTTTTTTCAGATGACGGGTAGGCGGTGGGCTGCGAAGGTGTTCGCAGCCATTTTCGGGAGCCGCCTGATGCCCTCCTCCTCTGCCGCCCTCGCCGAGCTCGCTCCGGGGTTCAGCACCGCCGGCGCGCTTGACCGTGGCGATATCGAAGCGCTCGCGGCGGCCGGCGTGCGCACCATCGTCAACAACCGCCCGGACGGCGAAGACCGCGGCCAGCTCCCGGCCGCCGAGGCGCGCCGCATCGCCGAATCGCACGGGGTCGCCTATCACCATATCCCGGTGACGGCGGCGAGCCTGTCGCGTGCCGATGTGGATCTGTTTGCTGCGGTGCTGGCAAGCGCGCCAACCCCGATCGTCGCCCACTGCCGCAGCGGCACGCGCTCGGCCCTCCTATGGGCGTTGGCTCGGCTGCGCGAGGGCGCCGACCCGCCGACGCTGGTCGCCGAGGCGGCACGCCACGGCATCGACATCGCGGCATTGCCGGCGGTCGCCAGGCGGCTGGAGTAGCCAGCCGGGCGCCGGCGGCAATCGCCGGCGGCGTCAGGAGGCCGCTTCCGCCGATGGCTCGGCGTCCTCGGCCCACAGCGCATGCGGCAGGGGCTTACCGTTGGTCTCCGGCAGGAACGGCGCCGCAACGATCCCGATGATGAAGAACAAGCCGATCAGCGGCGCGGCGGTACTGTATCCTCCGAGGGATACGATCAGCGTTCCGGCGATCAATGGCCCGATGCATGAGATCCAGCGCGGCGCATTGAAGCAGAAGGCGACGGCGGTGCCGCGCATCCGCGTCGGGAACAATTCCGGCAGCCAGATCGGCGCCCATGACCAGATGCCGCCGGTGAAGAAGCCGAACACCGCAACCGCGACGAGGAGCCCCGCCATCGTATGGGTCCATCGGTAAACCACCGGGGTCAGCACCAGGCACATCGCGTAATAGATCATCGCCGTCGGCTTACGGCCAATCGCGTCGGCGAGGAAGCCGAGCGTGACGAAGCCTAAAATCGCGACCCCGGTACCGAGGAGCCCCGCCACCGCGGCATAGTGCGGTGCGTCGAGCCCGATCTTTGCCGCGACCGTGCCGACATAGGTCGGGACGAAGGTCGCGACGCCCCAGAACCCGAACGTCACCGACAGCATCATCAGGAACGCGGCGATGAGGCGCGGCCGGACGCTTCTGTCGAGAAACAGGTCGGTGACCGTGAAGCGGGTCAGCGCTGCATCGACGCCCGCGAGCTCGACGCCGCTGCGTTGCTGTGCCCGCGCCATGCGGCGGCGCTCGCTCGCCTCCTCCCAGCGCGCCGATTCCGGCATGCCGCGCCGGATATAGAGCACTAGGAGCGCCGGCAAAACGCCGACCAGATACATGTAGCGCCAGGCGTTGGGGCCCATGTCGCCGATCAGCAGCCACACGCCCGAGGCGAGAAAACTGCCGATCCCGGCGCCGCTTTGCAAGAGGCCACCGCCCTTGCCGCGCGCATCGTCGGGCCACACTTCGGACACCAGCGAGGCGCCGGTCACCCATTCCGAGCCGATCCCGACGCCGACGAGGAAACGCAAAATCGCGAACGATTCCCAATTCCACGCCAGGGCGCTGAGCGCGGTGGTCAGCGAGTAGGCGAGGATCGCCAGCATCATCGTGCGCTTGCGGCCGATATAGTCGGCGATGATGCCGCCGATCACCCCGCCGGTCGCCCAACCAAACACGGTCGTCGCCAGGACATAGCCGGCGTATCGCGGGATCTGGGAGTATTGCGCCGCTTCGAGCAGCTGGTGCAGCGCGAAGCCGACGGTCAGAAACAGCGCGTAGATTTCGAACCCGTCGAACAGCCAACCGAGGTTGGAGGCGAACAACACCCGCCATTGCTCGCGGCTGAGCGTGCGATACCAAGGGACCGCACCTTTAGATGACTCGATCTGGGACACGGCCGTTTCCTTCCCTGTTCAGAACGCCTTATGTCGGGCCCGGTTGACCCGGGTCGCGCCAGCGCCACCGAGTATAAGCGGCAAACGCCGCGCCGCAAAAGAGGGTGAAAACGCCCTTACGGGATGGCGCTAGGCGTCGGCCTCCTCGCGCAGCCAGTCGCGGAAGGCCCGGACCTTGGGGCGTTCGAGCGCGCCCGGCGCGGTCACGATGTAATAGGCGAAGAGGTCGGGCAGCGCCAACGAGAACAGCCGCACGAGCCGCCCGGCGGCGAGATCGGCCGACGCGATCGTGCTGTAGGCGAGCGCCACGCCGTGCCCGGCGATCGCCGCGTCGAGCGCCATATACCCGACGCTGAAGGTGAGCCCGGCGGACGCCGGGACATTTGTGACGCCGGCCGCCTTCAGCCACATCGCCCAGGTCGGCGCCAGCGGGTCGCGGTCGACCGCCTGATCGTGGATCAGCGCGTGGTGGGCGAGATCCTCGGGCGTGCGCAGCGGCGGCCCAGCCTCGAGGAGGCGCGGGCTGCACGCCGGGAACACCTCGTTCTGCATCAATAATTCGACCGCGAGCCCGGGGTAGCGCCCGGTCCCATAGCGGATCGCGATGTCGAAATCACCCCGGGTCAGATCGACGACATCGTCATTCGCCGAAATCCGCACATCGATTTCGGGGTGGCGCTCCTGAAAGCGGTGGAGGCGCAGGACCAGCCATTTGGCGGCGATCGAGGGCGACGCGGTGACGGTCAAGGTCCCGGTGTCGTTGTGCGCGCGCAAGCGTCGTACCGAGCCGTGGATCCCGGCAAACGCGTCAGATAGCCCGGGCAGCAGCACGCGGGCCGAGGCGGTCAGCTCGATCGCGCGGTTGAGGCGGTGGAAGAGCCTCACTCCCAGATCCTCTTCGAGGGCGTGAATCTGGTGGCTGATCGCCGCGGGGGTGACGTTGAGTTCGGCGGCGGCCTTGCCGAAGCTTTTGAGCCGGGCGGTTGCTTCGAAGGCGCGCAGTGCGCTCAGGGGCGGCAGATGGCCATTCATGGAGATGAGGTTTTGTAAACTCAGCCCTGAGAAACTCTCATTTGTATAGCGATGCTGCAAGGCCAATTTCATCACTGTGATACTTCCCGATGCGATGATTCTCAAACGCCGGGGAGATTAGGAGATCTCACATGACCGCTATCCATCTGCAATCCCGTCACGACATCGTGGGCACGCGCGACCACGGGCGCGCCGCGCTGAGCGAGGCTGCCGGCCGGGTCTTTGCGACGGTGCGCGAATGGCGCCGGCGCAGCCGCGATCGCGCTCAGCTCGCCGCACTCGACGCCCGCACCCTCGCCGACATCGGCCTCACTCCGGGAGACGCCCAGTTCCTCGCCAACAAGCCATTCTGGAAGGAGTAATCATCATGACCACGACTACCCAAACCACATCGAACCGCGCACACCACCCGAATGCGGGGTTCTGGCGCCGCGCAAGACATGCTCTCGGCAAACTGGGCGCAAAGATGATAGGGTTGCCCGCAACGCCGTCGGCTGCCGCCCGGCGAAACGCATCGTGGGCGGATTATTACCGATTCCCGCCATTCTAGCCCTCACGACTCCCGCAACGCCCTGGAGGATCAACCGATGACCGACATCGACCAGTTGCCTTACGTCGAGGCCGAATTGAATTACCTCGCGCCGATTGCCGAGCGGCCGCGCTATTACGCCTACGAGCCCCAGCCCGGTGAGCCGCGCGCCAATCTGGTGCCCGAGCCGCACCGGATGCACATCCACACCCTGCGCCCGATCGCCGACGATCTCGGGCTCGATGTCCAGGGCTTCGCACTTCTCGAACAGCGCAGCGCGGTCAAGGATTTCTGGGATGATGACGAGGTGCGCCGGGTCTACTACCCGGAGGCCGAGCGCTTCCTCAAGGAGGCGACCGGCGCCAGCCGCATCTTCATCTTCGACCATCTGCAGCGCCGCCGCGTTCCCGGCCAGGAGGACCGCTCGCGGAACGGACCGCGCCAGCCGGCAACCCGGGTGCATGTCGACCATACCGCCCGCTCCGGGCCGCAGCGGGTGCGCGACCTGATGGGCGAGGAGGCCGAGGAATTGCTCAAGGGCCGCGTCCAGGTGATCAACATGTGGCGCCCGATCCGCCGTGAGCCGCTGCGCGATGCGCCGCTTGCGGTGTGCGATTCCCGCACCGTCGCTGCCGACGACCTCGTCCCCTCGGATCTGGTCTATCGCGAGCGCGTGGGCGAGACCTATTCGGTGCGCTTCAACCCGGCGCATCGCTGGTTCTACGCGCCGGAAATGCGCCGCGACGAGGTGCTGCTCTTGAAGATCGCCGATACCCGGACCGACATCTCGGCCCGCTTTATGCCGCATACCTCGTTCACCGATCCGACGACGCCGCCCGACGCCTTGCCGCGCGAAAGCATCGAGTTGCGCACGCTGGTGTTCCATCCGGCGTAAGAGACCGCGCCACCCGCCGGGTCTCAAACCACCGGGAAGCCGCCGCCGCTGGCTCGCGCCAGCGGTGCGGTTTCGCGTCATTTTGCCGCTGGACGTGCCTCACCGAGGCCATGTTTGCCGCATAATGAGGGCAGGCGCTTGGCCGGTGTGCCTAGCGCGCGACGCGTAAACGGGCCTTTGGGGAGTTGCGGTTGCCTTACAGCCTATTGCGAGACCGGGAGCTCGGCAGGGCGACGCGAGCGCCGGCGTTGCCCGAGCGCTTCCTGCCGCCGCCGGGGTTTGTCTGGGGCAGCTTTACCGCGGCCGACCGTGCGGTCCTGCGCTGGGGGCACTTGCCGGTCGATAACGCGCGGGCCGAATGCGTGATGGTCGGCGGCTTTGGCGAATTCATCGAAAAGCAGTTCGAGACGGTGCGCGATCTGGCGGCGCGGGGGATCGCGGTATGGTGCCTCGATTGGCGCGGCCAGGGCGGGTCGGTCCGCCCGCGCCGCTTGCCGACCCGGCCGCGCGCTCGCAATTTCGACCGCGACGCCGAGGATCTCGCTGCCTTCGCGACGGCCAAGCTATCCGGCCGGCTGCCGTCTCTGCTCTTGGCGCATTCGATGGGTGGGGCGATCGCGTTGGTTTGCCTCAAGCGTCATCCGCATCTGTTTGCCGCGGCGGTTCTCTCCTCGCCGATGGTGGGGTTGCGTACCGGACCTGTGCCGCCGAGCTTGTTCCGCTTCATCACCCGGCCGGCGCGCGCGGCCGGGCTCGGGTTCTGCTTGATCCCGGGGGCGCGCAAATGGCGCCCTGACCGTCTGCCCTCGCCCGAGCGCAGCCGTGCTACCAGCGACGCCGAACGGTGCTGGATCCGCTATGCCTGGTTTTCTGCGGATCCGAGGCTGCGCCTCGACCAGGCGACCTATGGCTGGGTCGATAGCGCGCTGGCTTTGGTGACGCGGATTTCCAAGCCCGAGTTTCTGACCGGGATTCACACGCCGATCCTGATGTGCCGCGCCGGGCGCGAAGTCGTCGTCTCGACGATGGCGCAGCGCCGGGCCGCTCGCCTACTGCCGGACTGCACGCTGGTCGAACTGCCCGAATCGAAGCACGACCCGTTTCTTGAGCGCGACGCAATCCGCGATTACTGGCTGTCCTGCCTCGATCGGTTCATCGCCGAGCGCCTCGCCCCGACCGCGCATTGAGGCTCGCCGCCGCCCTCGCCGTGCTGAGTTTTGTGGCGGCGGCGCATGCGGCGGACCGCCGGGTTCCGGTCGATCCGAATGCTGCGCCGTGGAACGCCATTGCCCGGGTGCAAACCAATACCGGCGTCCACTGCACCGGGGTCTTGATCGCGCCTTCCGTGGTGCTGACCGCGGCGCATTGCCTCTATAACCCGCGCACCCGCGCCATGTTGCAGCCGCTCTCGGCGCATGTGCTGTTCGGCTATCAGCAGGACCAATATCGCTGGCACCGCCGGGTGGAGCGCTTCACCGT
>DASYZD010000367.1:0-13216 GCA_035946655.1 Allostellaceae bacterium
ACAGCGGCACTGACCCGGTGATCGTGATCGACGGGAGACCGCCACCCGCGGTCCAATAGATGATCGGCGCCGCGCACAGGCCGAGGAGAAACGCGATCCGCCATCCGGCATCCCCCTGCGCCGGACTGACGAGACCGCCGACAATCCCGCTGATCCCGGCGATTCGACCGTCGCTCACCCACAGGATCGCCGCGGCGAGCCCGATCAATACCCCGCCGATCAAGGCGGATAGCGGCGTGAAATTTTCCATGGCGTGCTCTCGCTTTCGCCCTACAGCGCCACGCGGCGCAGCCGCAGCGCGTTGGTTACCACTGTGACCGAGCTTGCGCTCATCGCCGCGCTGGCGATCATCGGGTTCAACAGGAGACCGAACCACGGATAGAGCACACCGGCCGCGATCGGCACCGCGAGCGCGTTGAAGACGAAGGCGAAGAACAGGTTCTGCCGGATGTTGCGCATGGTCGCGCGGCTGAGGCGGTAGGCGCGCACGATCCCCTGCAAATCGCCCTTGACCAGGGTCACGCCGGCGCTTTCCATCGCGACGTCGGCGCCAGTGCCCATCGCGATGCCGATCTGCGCCTGGGCCAGCGCCGGGGCATCGTTGATGCCATCGCCGGCCATCGCGACAAAGCGGCCCCGATCCTGGAATTTCTTGACCGCCGCGGCTTTCTGGTCGGGCAGCACCTCGGCAACCACTTCAGTGATGCCGAGCCTGGCCGCGACCGCATCGGCCGTCACACGATTGTCGCCGGTCAGCATGACGACCCGAATGCCCAGATCGCGCAGCGCGTTGAGCGCGCCGATGGCGCTCTCCTTGACCGGATCGGCGACCGCAACCACCCCGGCCGCACGGCCATCGACCGCGATCAACATCACGCCCTGGCCATCCTTGCGCAACCGATCGGCCGCTTCGCGCAGGGCGTCGGGGTCGATCCCGAGCGCATCGAAGAGCGCCGTATTGCCGGCCGCGATGCGTCTCCCGTCGACCGTCCCCAGGACACCCTTGCCGGGCGCGGCGCTGAATTCGGAGGCCGGGGCGAGCTTGAGGCCGCGCTCTTCGGCCCCTGTTACGATCGCCGCGGCCAACGGATGCTCGCTGGCGCGCTCCAGACTGGCGACGAGGTGCAGCAACTCGTTGTCGTCGAAACCGGTGAGCGGCGTGATGCCGACCAGACGCGGCTTCCCCTCGGTCAAGGTGCCGGTCTTGTCGACGACGATGGTATCGACCTTCTCCATCAGTTCGAGGGCTTCAGCGTTCTTGACCAAGACGCCGAGCCGGGCGCCACGCCCGGTCCCGACCATGATCGACATCGGGGTCGCCAGCCCGAGCGCGCAGGGGCACGCGATGATCAAGACGGCGACGGCGTTGAGGAGAGCAAAGCCCAGCGCCGGCGGCGGCCCCAATAGCGCCCAGGCGACAAACGCCGCGACGGCCACCAGGATCACCGCCGGTACGAACCAGCCGGAGACGGTATCGGCGAGCTTCTGGATGGGCGCGCGCGAGCGCTGCGCCTCGGCGACCATATGGACGATGCGGGCGAGAAGGGTGTCGCTGCCGACCCGCTCGGCGCGCATCAGGAAGCTGCCGGTGCTGTTGACGGTGGCGCCGGTCAACTTGTCGCCCGGCGATTTTTCGACCGGCAGCGGCTCGCCCGAGATCATCGATTCGTCGACCGCGCTGTGGCCCTCGACGAGGATGCCGTCAACCGGCACCTTCTCGCCCGGGCGCACCCGCAGCCGCTGGCCGGGGACAACTAATTCGAGGGCGATGTCCGCTTCGGTGCCGTCGTCGCGCACCAGGCGGGCGACTTTGGGCGCGAGGTCGAGCAGTTCCCGGATTGCGCTGTTCGTCGCCGAGCGCGCGCGCAATTCGAGCACCTGGCCGAGGAGGACCAGGGTGGTGATGACCGCGGCCGCCTCGAAATAGAGCGGCACCCCGCCCATGGGGTCACGGAAGGATGCCGGGAAGATGCCCGGGGCGAGCGCCGCGACGAGGCTATAGAGGTAGGCGACGCCGGTCCCGAGCGCGATCAGGGTGAACATGTTGAGAGAGCGGTTGAGAACGCTCTCCCAGCCGCGCCGGAAAAACGGCGCGCCACCCCACACCACCGCCGGCGTCCCAAGGATCAGCTGGATCCATACATTCAGCCGCGGCGCGAGGACGGCGTCGAGCATCGACTTGTCGATATGCTCGACCATGGTAATCGCCAGCAACGGAGCCGAAAGCGCCACCCCGATCCAGAAGCGCAGCGTCATGTCGCGCAGCTCGGAGCTTTCACCATCCTCCCCGCCCGGGATCATCGGTTCGAGCGCCATGCCGCAGATCGGACAGCTGCCCGGTCCGTCGCGGACGATCTGGGGGTGCATCGGGCAGGTCCACAGCGCTTTTCCTGGCGCGGCGGGAGCTACGGGGGCCTTGCTGATGCCGGTAAAACGTCCGGGCTCGGCGGTGAACCGCTCGAGACAGCGCGGCCCGCAGAAGAAATATTGCTTGCCGGCGTGCTCGGCGCGGTCGCGCGCGGTCGCCGGGTCGACGCTCATGCCGCACACCGGGTCGGTCACCATGCCCGGCGGGCCGGCGGCGTTGCGATGGCCGGAACCGTGTGCCGCGCGCTCGGTAGCTAGCATTCCGCGCTTGTCCTCGCGAAAATTCGGCCGCGTCTGCAGCCGCAGTCCCTTATGCCGGCTATAGCTGGGGAGAATGGTTGATCCATGTCAATGATCGCGCGCCGCGGCTGCGCGATATTCCGCGGCACCATTTATGGAGGGCGCCCGGATGAATCGCCGAAAATGCACTGTCGCGATTGCCGTGATGACGGCACTCCTCGCACCTGCCGCTTTGGCTCAACAAACCGGCGGCGATCAACATCACCCGGCGGGAACGGCGGCGCAGACCGCGCCAGCCATGCCGATGAGCGGGACGGTGCAGGGGATGCCCGGCGGAATGATGCCGGGAAGCGGCATGCCGATGATGGGCATGATGCAGATGATGATGGACCAGGGTGGCATGGGCCAGATGGGCGCGATGATGGCCGGCCACATCGAGGGGCGCATCGCCTTCCTCAAGACCGAGCTCAAGATCACCGCCGCCCAGCAGTCGTTGTGGAAAGCGGTCGCTGATGTGATGCGCGCCAACGCGGCTAGCAGGGGCGGCATGTCGAACGGGATGGCGATGATGGGATCGGCGGCAACGCTCCCCACCAAACTCGCTGCTCGCGAGAAGGCGATGGCCGCTCACCTCGAACAGCTGCGCAAGCTGAAGGCGGCCGTCGAACCGCTTTATGCCGCCCTCAGCGACGATCAGAAAAAGACCGCCGATGAGCTGATGTCCAACCCGATGGGGATGGGCATGATGTAACGAAGCCGGCAATCGAAAGGGAGTAACAGCCATGAGTCAAACATCCGTCATGACAGGATCACCCGCTGTCCGAGGCCAAAGTGCATCAGATTTACGGACCATCCCGATCGTCACCTTTGGGCTTGCGCTGAGCGGCTTTTTCGGGATCTCGTACGTCATCTGCATACTCGGCTATTTGCTATTGCCGGGTCTTCCAGTTCAGCACGAATCCCTGTCGATCTTCTTGCCTGGCTTTGCATTGCTGAGCTGGGGAAGCTTCGTTCTTGGCCTGATCGAGAGCTATCTCTGGGGTTGGTACATCGCGGCCCTGTTCGGCTGGCTGTACAATTTCTTCCTGCGCCAGACGGCTTGAACGCCATGCCGCTACTACAGCCGCAGGAACAGCCCTGGTGGCGATCCCCGACCGGGATCGTCACCCTCGGGTTCCTCGGCGTCGCCGGCTTCTTCCTGGTCACCGAACACACCGCTCATGTGTTCGGTGCGCTGCCGTGGCTGCTGCTCGCGGCCTGTCCGTTGATGCACCTGTTCATGCACCACGGACATCACAGAGGCCATGATCACTCCGCCGGGTCCGGTCAACCCGACAGCAAACCGGAGCACAAACCATGAGCCACGACGACATCCCGGCCTACGGTCTGTGGTCCCTCGTCTTGATCAATTCGGCGGTCTTCATCTTCTTCGCCTTTACCTTCTTCAAGCCGCAGACCAAGCGGGACTGGCGCTCGTTCGGGGCCTTCAGTGGCTTTCTGGTGGCGCTATTTACCGAGATGTACGGATTTCCGCTGACGATCTATCTCCTGTCCGGCTGGCTACAGAGCCGATACCCGGGTGTGGACTGGTTCTCGCACGATGCCGGCCACCTGCTCGAAATGATGTTCGGCTGGAAAACCAACCCGCACATGGGGCCGTTCCATTTGTTGAGCTTTGTTTTTATCGGCGGCGGTTTCATCATCATTTCCGCCGGGTGGAAGGTGCTCTTCGAGGCGCAGCGCCAGCACGCCCTCGCTGCCACAGGGATCTACGCCTATGTGCGGCACCCGCAATATGCTGGGTTCGTGCTGGTGATGTTCGGCTTCCTGCTGCAATGGCCGACGCTGCTGACCCTCGCGATGTTCCCGGCGCTGGTGTTCATGTATGTGCGGTTGGCACGTACCGAAGAGCGCGAGGCGTTGGCGCAATTCGGTACCCAATATCAGCACTATATGCACGCGGTGCCGGCATTCTTCCCGCGCCTCGGCGATCTGATCGGCGGCGCGCGGCACGGGCGCGCCTGAGGCTCAGCGAAGAGTTCCAATATAAGCGATCAGATCTTCGATCTCGGCGCGGGTCAGGGCGAGGTCGGGCATTGCGCCGTGGGGATGAGTGAGGAAGGCGCGGATCTGAGCGGGATCGAGATGTTCGGCGATAATGCGAAAGGCTGGCGGCCCCTGCGGCAGCGTGGTCGCCGGACCGCTCTTATCGATCACATGGCAATTCGCGCACCATTGCCGCGCCAGGCGCTCGCCGGCGGTCGCCTCGGCGCGAGCGGCGACCGGCACCAGCCAAAGCAGCAACAGCGCCAAGGCGGCCGGGAGGGCGGATTTCTGGACCATCACAACAAGCCTCGGCGTCGGGTTGACATCACGGGCGGACCATAGACCAGCCGCTCGGGCTTCGCTGCCGCAACTTTGCCGCCCCGCGGTTTCCGCCTGCCGCCGCGTGGCGCCGGCGATTGGCGTTCGCCGCGCCGGCTTGTAGCATGGCGACATCGAGCGGCGGGCGCTGTTGCGGCGCTGACCCTCATGCTTCATCCGGGAGGGCCGATATGACGCGCGATTTCGTCGGCTACGGCGCCACCCCACCCCATCCGCGTTGGCCGGGTGAGGCGCGGATTGCGGTCAATTTCGTGATCAATTTCGAGGAGGGGTCGGAACTCTCCCACCCGGAAGGCGACGGCGTCACCGAAACCGGGCTGATCGAGAGCGCCAGCACCGATGCGGGAAATCGACGCGACCTCGCCGCCGAGAGCATGTTCGAATACGGCGCGCGGGTCGGGTGGTGGCGCCTCCATCGCATCTTCACCCGGTTCAAGCTGCCGGTGACCCTCTTTGCCTGTGCGCGCGCGCTGGCGGCGAACCCGCCTGCCGCCGCGGCGATCGCCGAGACCGACTGGGACATCTGCGGCCACGGCTATCGCTGGATCAAGCATTACGAACTGGCGGAGGCCGAGGAACGCGACCAGATCGCCCGCGCCGTCCAGCTGATCCGCGAAACCACCGGAAAGCCCACCTATGGCTGGTATTGCCGCTACGCGCCGTCCGAAAATACCCGCCGGCTCGTCGTCGAGAATGGCGGCTTTCTCTACGACAGCGACGCCTACAATGACGAATTACCGTATTGGGTCGGGGTCGGCGACAAGCAGCATCTCGTCATCCCCTACTCCTTGACGACGAACGACGTCAAATTCGGACGCGGGATTTTTGGACCGGGTGAGGATTTCTTCGCCTATCTGCGCGACAGCTTCGACCTCCTCTACGAAGAAGGGGCCGAGCATCCGCGCCTCTTGTCGATCGGCTTGCATATGCGGATTACGGGCCACCCCGGCCGGGCCAGCGCGCTCATTCGCTTCATCGAGCATATCCAAAGCCGCAGCCACGTCTGGGTGTGCCGCCGCGAAGACATCGCCCGGCACTGGATGACGCAATTCCCGCCGCTCTAGGCGCGCCGGTAAACGCCGGACTGGAAGTCTGCGCCTGGCGCGAATTACCGATTTCTCATAGGGATCATAACGTGCTCGTAGGGTGTCCCCGCCCACATCACGTAGGGCTTCGTCGGGTCGGGGTCGGGCGTGCGGGGGAAGCCCGTCATCTTCTCGACGGCCGCGCCGACCATCATGATGTGAGCGCCAGTCTTGACCCAATGATTGCTGGGCGTTCGCTTTGTCGCCCAGGGATCGGTGTTGCTCATCCCGGTGTCGCCATTGAGCATGTAGACAAATCCGAGCTTGTCGGGCGGGGGTGTGTGGGTCTGCCACGCGTGCGCCCATTCCATGGCGATAGGAGCCATGCACATCGGCCCTGTATTCGCGACCATGCAGGTGAATTCATTGGTACCCGTCTTCACCGTCTGCATGACGCCGTTGACCATGCGCATAATGGTTGCATCCTGAGCGATGTCCCGCGGAGCCGCAGTCATCGCCCTCGCCACATATTCGTTATCCGCTCCCCCAGTCAGCTGCTGGGTAGTGGCAGCGCCGGCAAGAGCAAGCAGCGGTAGACCGATTGCGAGGCCGGCGAATTTTGCCCGTACCGACATCTTGTCCTCCCGAGGTATATGTGTCACGGTGGCCCTGCCTTAAGGCGTGCCCACCCTACATACGCTTCAGCATGACCACCGGGAGGCTGGTCGCCGGAGAAACGCCTGATATTCCTCCTCTTTTACATTAGGACTGATTTTGAAATATGCGACCTTGATCCAGATCAATGCGGACGATTAATTATGGCGAATGGTCGGACGTGCCGCCGGGGCATGGCCAAAGGCGGTTTAACCTACGCGGCGGCAGAAGGGTGGCGGCGCACGGCAAACCCGGCGAAATCGAGGCCGCGCCGGCGCATCAGCCCGGCGAGGTGGTCGCGGCGCACCGTCATGCTAGCGCCGTCGGCGTGGATGACCGTGCCGTCGCCCCCGTAGATCAGCGCATGTCCGGGCAGGTACAATAAATCACCGCGGCGCAGGCCGGCTTGCCCACGGACCGGCCCGGGGTTGCCGATCGTGCCCTGCTGCATATCGGTGTCGCGCACCACGGTGCGGCCGACGTCACGGAACGCGCTCTGGACGAGGCCGGAGCAGTCGATGCCGAGCCAGCTGCGCCCGCCCCACAGATAAGGGCAGCCGAGATAGAGCGCGGCTGCGGCGACGACATCCGGGGAGCGCGGCGGGTGCGGCGACAGAGTGGCCCGGGGCAGGTAGCCGCCGGTGTCGAGCCGGGCATATTCGGTGCCGCGGGTGACCAGCCCGCTCTCGGCGACGACGACCCCGCTATGGCGCGGCAGAAAATCGCGCGCCGCCGATCTAAGGTCTGGTGCCTCATAGGCGTAGGATCCGAGGGTCGCGACGAAATGGCTCGGGGCAGGCGCGGGACCAATCGCAATATGGCGCGCGTCGACATAGCCGACATAGCAGTCGAACAGCGACTGGCACCATGCGTAGCCGCCAGCCTCGTCGAAGACCAATAGCGATTCGCCGTAATGATAAAACGTACTGACTTCAGCCTGCGGGTCGGGGCTCGGCCGCACCGCCGCGCAGCCGGCCACCACCCGCGCCGAGCGGCCCTCGGCATAGCGCGCCGCGACGACACTCTGGCACAGGCGAGCATCGGCCAGATCGGCGCGATAGGCGTTGAGCCGCTTGTCGAGCGTCATCATCGCGCCCGCGAGAACGGATTTCGACGAGGTCGGCCCGCCGCACGGCGCGCGCCAACATTACTGGAATTCGCGTTATTCCGGGGGGTCATCCGGTTTCCGCGGCAGCACCAGCTGGGTCTGGGTCACGATCGCTGCCCGCTTGCCATCGGGCCCGTAGATCGAGGTTTGCACCACGATCATGCGGCGCCCGAGGTGCAACGGCACCGCCTCGCCGGTGAGGCGGCCGGGCCGGCAAGCCCGGAAGAAATTGGTCTTCGATTCGATCGTCGTCGTCCGCGTCCCTGGCGCCAGATGCAAACCCGCAACGTGGCCGCCGAGCTCGTCGGCAAAGGCCATGTACGCGCCGCCATGGACGATGCCTCCGGCGTTCAAATGCCGGTCATCGGCATCGATCTCGCCGACCACCTTGTCCTTCGCCTCGGCAATGATGCGGATGCCGAAATGCCGCGCCATTCCGGCGCACGGCTTACCGGGCATTTGCGGCCGCGGCCGAGAACAGGCCGACGATCTTTTCGGCGACCAGCTCATAGCCGGCGGCGGTCATGTGGATGCCGTCATCGGCCCGCAACCGCTGCGTCATGCCGTCGCGGTCCTTGCCGTAGGCGGCGTAGCCGCCCTGCTGATCCGTGATCACCGACCATAACGGCACGAATTGCGCGCCGAAACGCGCCGTCTCCTCGAGGTAAATATCGTTGATGTAGCTCATATCGGCGGAATAGGTGGAGCTGCGCGCAATCGGATTGCCGCACCAGATCACCTTGAGCCCGGCATTGGCCAGAAGAGTGAGGATCTTGTCGGCTCGTGCAGCATAGGCCGAGCGCCATTGATCAGTACGGAAATGGATATAGGTGCCGTGCTCGTCGCGCATGTCGAGCCGGTCGTTAGCGCCGAACATGACGATCGCGATATCGGCCTTTTCCCGCCCGGCAAAGCGCTCGACCGGCGCCAGCCACTCGCTCTCGCCATGCACCAATGCGGCACCGGGATGGGTACGGTTGATGACATGGTAGCGCGGATCTTCGATCAGCACGCGCTGGAGCCCGCCGGCAAGCCCCTGCGCCTGGCTGTCGCCAAAGACCACGATCGCCGTCGGGCTGACCGGTTCATCGGCGCGCGCCGAGATCGAAGCAAGGCCTAGGGCGACAATAAGAAGCGCCAATCGCACGATTACCCGTGCGGCGCCGTACAGCCGACAGTATCCGCGCACGGCGCCCCCACCCCCGCCACCAGCACCCAACTTAGGATCGAATATTGATCGGTCGGTGCCGCCGATGCAAACCGAATTGCTGCGCCGCGCCGGGGTCCTTTACGCCATCCCAGGATGCATTCGGTCGACGACCGGCGACTTGCCCGGACCCACGCCAGCCGATAGAACCGATTCGCGCTCGGCGCGGATTTCTTGATTGTGATACGGATGCTGGTGCGGCCAGCGATCAGCCCCTCACCCTGCCCTCTCCCCGCAAGCGGGGCGAGGGTTCAGGCGGTGTGCCCTGCGCTGCCGCAGCGGGCCGGCTGCGCCTGATGCTGTTCCCGACATCGGGCTTTCTGCTGTTCTTTCTCGTCGTCGCGGCAGCGATGACGCTCTTGGAGAGGCGCTTTGCGGCGCAAAAGGCGGTGCTCGTCATCGCCAGCTATTACTTCTATGCGCAATGGGATTGGCGTTTCTGCTTTCTGCTCGCCTTCAGCTCGACGGTCAGTTACGCGGCCGGAAGGCTGATCGGCGCCACCACAGACCGCGACCGCCGGCGCCTCGTGCTCGGCATCGCGATCGCGCTGCATCTCGGGCTGCTCGGGACCTTCAAATATCTCGACTTCTTTGTGCTCAGCGCCAATGAGCTCGCGCGCCTCCTCGGCCTCCAGCACGAGCTGCCGTTCTTCGAGGTGCTGCTGCCGGTCGGGATCTCGTTTTTCACCTTCCACGGGATTTCCTACATCGTCGATGTGTATCGCGGCGATGTCGCGGTCTGCCGCAATCCGCTCGATCTCGCGCTCTACATGTCGTTCTTTCCGCAGCTGATCGCCGGCCCCATTGTGCGCGCCGCCTATTTCCTGCCGCAGCTGGCGCGGCGATCGGCCGAACCGATCCCGATCGCCCCAGCGCTCTTACTGATCCTCGGGGGCCTCTTCAAGAAGGTCGTCATCGCGAACTATCTCGCGATCGGCCTCGTCGACCCGGTGTTTGCCGCGCCGACCAGCTATGGCGCGCCGGACCTCCTCTTCGCCGTCTACGGCTATGCAGTGCAGATCTATTGCGATTTCAGCGCCTATAGCGACATCGCGATCGGGGTAGCTGCGCTCCTCGGTTTCCGCTTTCCGGCGAATTTCAACCAACCCTACCGGGCCGAGCGGCTGCGCGAGTTCTGGCAGCGCTGGCACATCTCGCTGTCGACCTGGCTGCGCGATTATCTCTACAAGCCATTGGGCGGCAATCGGCACGGCAAGCTCAAGGCCTATCGCAACCTGATGGTGACGATGCTGTTGGGCGGGATCTGGCACGGCGCGGGGTGGAAATTTGTGGCCTGGGGCGCGCTGCACGGCGGCGGGCTCGCGCTGGAGCGCCTCTTCGAACCCTGGCTCGCGCACCACTCGCGCCACAAGGCCACGCGGGTGATTGCGACAGTGGTGGTGTTTCACTTCGTCTGCCTCGGCTGGATCTTCTTCCGGGCCGAGGATTTTGAGGTAGCGTGGCTTTATATTGCGGGCTTTGGTTCCGGCTGGAGCGAGGGTCTGCACCAGGCCGGCCCGTTCATGGTGGCGCTGATCGCGATCGGCATGGCCGGTCAATTCACGTCAGCGGCCCTGTTCGAGCGTGCCGCTGCGGTGCTCGGCCGCGTGCCGAGCTGGGGTCTGGGCGCCACCGCCGGCATCGCCGTCGCCGCGATCAACGCCCTCGGCCCCGAGGGCGTCGCTCCGTTCATTTATTTTCGGTTCTGAACCCTGATGACGGTTGAGGACATACCCCCCGCTACCACCGGATCACTCGGTGCCGCGCCCAGCGCCGACGCAATCCCCGCCCGGTTGCGACGGAGCGGCGGCTCACCGCGCCAGGTGTTCAGGGTCACCCTTGTCGGCACCCTCGTGCTGGCGATGCTGGCCTCGCGCGACCTGGTGACGTGGACCGAACGCCTCGGCGACAGCCGCGCCCTCGAAGCCGTGCAGAGCCTCGCCGCCGAATGGGACGGCATGATGGCAAAGCTGGGCTTGGTACGGCCGCACGAGGAATTGCGCCTCGCCATCCGCCGGCTCCTCGACTGGGAATGGCCCGGTGGCGACGACTGACGGCATCGCCTCAGCCGGCCTCGGCGCCGGTCGGCCGCCGCAGCCGATCGCCGGGCACCCACGGCTGGCGCGCGCCGAGCGCCGCCGCGACGCTGAGCACCGCCAGCACGGCGAACGATTGCAGCGCGAGGCGATAATTGCCGGTCATGTCGCGCAGTACGCCCGACAACAGGGGCCCGGCGGCCTGGGCCAGCACCTGAGCCGAGAGCGCGAGGCCGCGGATCGCACCGAAATTGGCACGGCCGAAATAATCCGCCCAGGCGATCGGCAACAGCGTCAGCAGAGCGCCGATACCAAAGCCGAAGACGCTCGCGGCGAGGTAGCCTTGCGCCGCCGATCGGATGCCGAGCATCAGCACGACCCCGAGTGCGAGGATGGCGCCGGTGGCGGCGAGCGGATAGCGGATCGGCATGGCCCGAGGCAGCGCGGCACAGGCGAGCGTGGCGACCGCCGAAAGCGCCGAGAAGGTGCTGACAATCGTCGCGGCGATCACCGGTGCGATGCCGCACTCGATCAGGTAGGGCGCCTGGTGCAGGCTGACCCCGGACTGCACCGGGAACACCAGCGCGGTATAGAGGAGCAGCAGCCAGAACGATGCGGTGCCGAGCGCCTGCCGTCGCGAAAAGGCGGGCTCGGGCGAGGCACCGCTTGCCCCGCTGGCGCCAACCTCCCCAGGTATCGGCAAAACCACCCCGTCGGGGGTGAGGCCGAGATCCTCCGGCCGGCGCACCATCAACAGCCAGGTCGGGACAAAGCCGACCACCAGCGTCACCGCGCCGATCGCCAGCCAGCCGGCACGCCAGCCGTGCTGCAGCATCGCCAATTGCGCGATCAGCGGCATCGCGACGAGCCCGATCTGCTGCGCTAATGTGCCAAGCGAACTGGCGAAGGCGCGGCGCCGAACGAACCAGTTGTTGAGCGCGCCGTAGATGCCGAGATCGAAAGGCGCTGCCCAATTCATCCGTGCTGCGCAAAACAACAGATAAAACACCAAGAGCGACCGGGTCAGCGACAACACCATCAGCGCGACGCCGTTGACCAGCACTGCGGCGCACAGAACGAGCCGGGACCCGTGGCGGTCGAGCATCGGGCCGATCCACGGTGCGACGAGCGCAGCGAGGAGGCCCCCCAATGACACCGCGCCAGAGAGGGCGGTGCGCGACCAACCGAACTCGCGGGTCAAGGGCTCGACGAAAATCGACAGCGTGGCGACTGCCGGACCCTGGCGCGCGAACCCGGCGCAGCACACGCAGGCCAGCACGATCCAGCCGTAAAACACCGGGAGCCGCCGGCTCATCAGGGAGGGCAGGAGAGGCGGCGTCATCACCGCACCAGGATAGCCGAGAACCGTGCGAGGGTTGCTCAATCAAATGAGTATTTTAGCGGGTCCGATCGCGCAATCCGACGATCCCGAGAACTGCTCAGGAAGAGTCCGGCAGCCACGGATGATGGCCGGTCGCGCCGATGAGCCGACCGTCGGGAGGGCCGGTCGCGAGCAGCGTCTGGCCCGCGTGGGGCTTCTCGCTGCCAGCGAGAGCGCCGCGCAAGTGATCGGGCGAGTTGCCCGGGTATGACGCGGTCGCCAGAAGAGGGGCCGGGGCGATGTCGGCGAAGGTCGTCTGCAACGCACCGGATGCAAGCGGATCGGTGACCAAGGTTCCGCCCTGCCCATCGGAGGCCAGCTTGAAGCTGCTCGTCGTGTAGGCCCCGAGCAGCGTCAGGTGGACGCTTTGCCCCCCGCCGCTGACGGTCAGCGTGCCGCTGGTTTTGCTCGCCACGGTGAAACTTTTTGTCGTCGTACCCGCCCCGAAGGGGATCCCCCGCAGATCGATCCGGTCCAACAGATCGGGCTTGCCAAAACCTTTGATGGCGCCGGGGAAAGTGGCTCCGGCATCGAGTTGCAGCGTGCCGCCGCTGGCGAAGGTGACCGTGCCGCTGGCGGTGCCGCCGCTCGCCACCTCGAAGAGACCGCCGTTGATCATGCCGCCGCTCGCCCGGCCGCCGCTCAACACGATCTCGGTCCCACCGCTGCCGACGATCGTGCCGCTCGCCGTCCCGCCGGCGGACACACTCTCCGTGCCGCCACCGCCGCTGACCGCGCCGCCGCTGACGATCGCGCCGACCGTCTTTCCGCCTGAGAGGACCGACAGCGATCCGCCGCCGCCGCTGACCGTGC
>DASYZD010000368.1:0-9922 GCA_035946655.1 Allostellaceae bacterium
ATCTGCGCGGCGATCCCGATCGGGCTGTTTTTCGGGCGGATCGCGAATTTCATCAATGGTGAGCTGTGGGGACGGGTGACTGACGTGCCGTGGGCCATGGTGTTTCCCGGCGGCGGCCCGCTGCCGCGCCATCCGAGCCAGCTTTACGAGGCATCGTGCGAGGGCATCCTGTTATTCATCGTGCTGTTTGCCGCCGAGCGCGGTGGGGCGCGGCGGCATCCGGGGATCCTCAGCGGCCTGTTTCTCGCCGGCTACGCGGTGGCCCGGATGTCGGGCGAATTGTTCCGCCAGCCCGACGTGCAGCTCGGCTTCCTCGTTTTCGGCACGACGATGGGGCAGCTCTTGTCGATCCCGGTGCTCTTCGCCGGGATCGCCGTGATCCTTTGGGCGCGGCGTCAGCCGCCGATCGCACCGGGGGCATCGCGGTGACGTTCGGCTGTTGATGATGGCCGACCTCAGCGCTCGGATCGCCGGGCGGATCCGGCGCGAGGGATCACTCTCGATCGCCGCCTTTATGGCGATCGCGCTGCATGATCCCGAAGACGGCTATTACGCGCGGCATGATCCCCTCGGCACGGCCGGCGATTTCATCACCGCCCCGGAAATCAGCCAAATCTTCGGCGAGCTGATCGGGCTGTGGTGCGCTGAGCTGTGGCGCCATATGGGTGAGCCCGAGAGGGTGATCCTGGTTGAGCTCGGCCCCGGAAGCGGCACGCTGATCGGCGATTTTCTGCGCGCCGCGGCGACCCTGCCGGAGTTTCGCCGTGCGCTCGATCTCTACCTCGTCGAAGCGAGCCCAGTGCTGCGCAAGAAGCAGCTATCCCGCCTGGGAAGCCTCGGCGTGCGGTTCGTCGCGAGCATTGATGCGCTGCCCGAGGGGCCGCTTCTCGTCATCGCCAACGAGTTTCTCGACGCGCTGCCGATCCGCCAGCTGGTGCGCGGCCCCGCCGAATGGGCTGAGCGAATGGTGGCGCTCGATGCGGCGGACCGGCTGGTCTTTGCCGACGGGCCGGAAAGCGCTGCCTTGAGCCTCCTGGTTCCCGCGGCGCTGCGTGGACTTCCCATCGGCTCGGTCGTTGAAATCTGCCCAGGCGCGGCGGCGCTTGCCGCCTCGCTAGGCGAGCGGCTGGCCCGTGACCCGGGTGCGGCCCTCTTTGTCGATTACGGTTATTTCCCGAGCGCGCCCGGCCTGACCCTGGCAGCGCTCAGGCGGCACGCCGCAGTGTCATTGCTCGATGACCCCGGCAGCGCCGACCTCAGCGCGCACGTTGATTTCGCCGCCTTCGCCGCCGCGGCGCGCGCCGCTGGCGCGATCGTCCGTGGTCCGGTGGCGCAGGGCCGATTCCTCGCTGCGCTCGGGGCCGAAGCGCGGCTTCGTTCCCTCTCGGCGCGGGCGACCGAGGCGCAGCGCGCCGTGCTTCACAGCGGCCTCGAGCGCTTGATCGATCCCGCTCAAATGGGCAGTTTGTTCAAGGCGCTGGCATTGACCTCGCCGGGTCTGCCGGCGCCGGCCGGCTTTGAATGACGATGGGATGATAATCACGCTCAGCGCCATCGAGGGCGCCCCCGACATCCGCCACGCCTTCTTCACCCGCGACGGCGGGGTCAGCGAGGGCATCTACGCGGCGCTGAATTGCGGATTTGGCTCGCGCGACGATCCGGCGAAGGTCGAACAGAACCGCTCGATCGCGACGGCGCAGCTTGGCCTTCCGGCCGAGCGGCTGGTCACCTGCCACCAGGTCCACGGCGCCGCGACCGTCACGGTCGAGCGGCCGTGGCGCCGCGAGGAAAACCCGCGCGCCGACGGCATGGTGACCGCCGTGCCGGGCATCGCCCTCGGCGTCCTCGCAGCCGATTGCGCGCCGGTATTGTTCGCCGACCCGGGGGCCCGGGTCATCGGCGCTGCGCATGGCGGCTGGCGTGGCGCGCTCGCCGGGGTGATGGAGGCGACGGTCGCGGCGATGGCGGCGCTGGGTGCGGTGCCCTCGCGGGTCCGCGCCGGGATCGGACCGTGCATCGCCCAGCCGTCCTACGAGGTCGGGCCGGATTTCGCCGCCTCCTTCGCCGCCGCCGATCGGGATAGCGGCGGGTTTTTCAAGCCGGCGCCGCGCGAGGGTCACTCCCTGTTCGACCTGGGCGGCTATATCGCTCATCGCCTCGGCCGGCTCGGCCTTGCCGCAATCGAGCGCGCGCCGCACGACACGGTCGCCGAGGGAAAACTGTTCTTCAGCTACCGGCGTGCCTGCCTGCGCGGCGAACCCGATTACGGCCGCGGCTTGGCGGCGATCGCGCTCGCCGAATAGGGTTGGCGGCATGCCCTACCTGATCACGTTCGCCGGCCTGTGCCTCCTCGGTCGCCTCGCGACCTGCGTCCCTTCATGACCCTATCGCGCAAGGGGAGCCGCTATCTGGCGATCCTCGCGCTCCCTGCGTTCGCTGCCGCCTGCCAGCCGCTGCCGCACCCGTTTGCCGGCGACCGGCCGCCCGCCGCGCTATTGAGGGTGCGCGACGTCGCCGGGGTGTGGATTGCGCCGATTGAGGGCAGCCCGCCGGCGCTCGCCGATAAGCTCACGGCGGCGATGGCGAAGGCGCTCTTGAAGCACGACATTCCGGCCAGCGACAAGACCACCAGCCTCGGCAGCTATCAGCTTTACGGCCGGGTCGCCGAGGCTCCCACCCGACAGCGCAGCGCGACGGTGACCGCCTATTGGCGGCTGTACAACGCCAAGGGCGGGACGGTCGGCGAGCACAGCGCCAAGGTCGAAGCCGATGCGGCGGCGCTGGAAGCGGGCGACACGAACGCGGTGGAGCGGCTGGCCGCCTCGAGCGCCGACGGGCTCGCGCCGATGCTCGAGGAAGAGGCTCCGGTCGAAGCGGCCGAGAGCGGGGAGAGCAGGCGCACGCGCATCGCGATCGGCGATATCAAGGGCGCGCCCGGCGATGGCGCGACGTCATTGGCGAATGCGGTTGCGGCGGTCTTGAAGCGGCAGGACCTTACGATCGTAGAAAAAGGCCAGCCGGCCGACCTCACGATCGATGGCGAGGTCACCGTGACCCCGTCCAAGCCGCATCAGCAACATGTCAAGATCGTTTGGCATGTCGAGCGTGCGGGGGGCGGCGAAATTGGCACCGTCGGCCAGGAAAACGACGTACCGGGCGGGCTCCTCGACGGGCCTTGGGGCGACCTCGCCTACAACGTAGCAATCGCCGCTGGCGACGGGTTGATGCAGCTCGTCGCCCGTGGTGCACCCGAGCCCAAATCGTAAAGGATTAGAACCCAAATTGTGAAGGATTAGACTGGGCGCTCGCCCTCGATCGTCACCCGGTGCATGACCCGGCGCTGACCGCCATAGTCGTTGATCGCGTTGTGCTGGACGCAGCGATTGTCCCAGAACGCGATCGAGTTGGGCCGCCAGCGAAAACGGCAGGTGAATTCCGGACGCACCGCGTGGTCGCATAAATAATTGAGGAGCGGCGCGCTCTCGTCCTCGGTCATGTCCTTGAAGCGCAGCGTAAAGGTGCGATTGACATAGAGCGCCTTCCGGCCGCTCTCGCCATGGGTGCGCACCACCGGATGCTCGATCTCGTCGAGCGCTGCCTCGTTGAACAGAAAGCGCATCGAGGACGGCCCGTAATCGTGGGCGCGCGCCGCCTTTGGACCATAGGGACGCCGCGCGCTGTGGATCGCGGTCATGCCGTCGAGCATTTTCTTCATGCCGTCCGACAGCGTGTCGTAGGCGAGGTACTGGCTGGCGAACAGCGTATCGCCGCCATAATCCGGCACCTCGCGCGCGTAGAGCACCGATCCCAAGGACGGGCGCTCCAGATAACTCACATCGGTGTGCCAGCCGCCGCCGAAATTGCGGGTCTCCCCGGGTTCCTTGCGAACTTCGAGGATCTCCGGGTATCCCGCCATCGCCTCGACGAACTCATGGACCTGCAACGCACCGAAGCGGCGCCCGAAAGCGAGCTGCTGCTCCGGGGTCAGATGCTGGTCGGCGAAGAAGATGACGAGGTGTTCGAGGAGCGCGGCGCGGATTTCGCCGATCACGGTATCTGAGAGCGGGCGGGAGAGGTCGGCGCCCCTGATTTCGGCGCCGAGCGCGCCGGCTATCGGTTTGACCGCGATCGTCATGATGCCTCCCCAGCTCGATCAGTGATTGTGGTATCCGAATTTGGAATGTTTGGCGACCGCTCCGTTCGAAAATTCAGATCCGGCGACGGCCGGGACCCATTCGTCCGCCGTTCCGGAGGTTGGCTGATGGATCCCGGCCTGAGCCGGGATCATAGCGGCGGCGGAGCGGGCGCATCTGCGGCTTCGAAGGCGGCGAAGCTCTCTTCGATCGTTTGCTGCGGCAGGTCGCGGGTGATGAACACGATGCGGGTGCGGCGGTCCTCGCTCGGCCAGGCAGGGAGCAGCACCGGCGGGTGAAAGAGATGCTGCACGCCATGCAGCACGACCGGCTGATCGGGGCGGTCGGCCAGCGCGACAATCGCCTTCAGCCGCAACAAGTCGTCGCCGCGCATCGTCGCCAGCGCATCGAGCCAGCCTGAAAGGGCGCTCCAGGAGATCGGCCGCTCGCGGGTGATGCAAAAGGCGCGGATGCGCTCGTCATGGCGGTTGACGTCGTGATGCTCGTGATGATCGTCGTCGTCATCATGCGCGGATACCGCCTCGTCCTGCAGCCAGCGCTGGACCTCGACGGTCTTGGTCTGCGGATCGAAAAGACCGAGGCCGAAAAGATCGTCCGGATCGATGGCGCCGTGGGCGGCGCGTAAGAGCGGGGCGCCGGGATTGAGCGCCCTGAGCCGGGTTTCGAGCGCGGCGATCGCACCGGCTTCGGCGAGGTCGGCCTTGGTGACGATCAGCCGGTCGGCGACCGCGGCCTGCTTCACCGCCTCGATCTGGCGGTCGAGCGTGGTCTCGCCATTGACCGCGTCGACCGTGGTCACGACGCCGTCGATCATATAGCGCTCGGCGACGATCGGGTCCGAGAGGAGCGCGTGCAGCACCGGGGCGGGGTCGGCAAGCCCGGTCGTCTCGATGACGGCGCGGGTGAAATACGGCACCCGCCCCTTGACCCGGCCGACGAAGAGGTCGGTCAGCGTGTTGGCGATGTCGCCGCGCACCGTGCAGCACAGGCACCCGCTGTTGAGGAGCACCACATCCTCGGTCGCGCCCTCGACCAGGAGGTGGTCGAGGCCGATCTCGCCGAACTCGTTGACGATGACCGCGGTCGCCGCCATGCCGGGCGCTTTCAGCACGTGGTTGAGGAGGGTCGTCTTGCCGCTGCCGAGAAACCCGGTCAACACCGTCACCGGGATGCGCGTCGCGGCATTGGTCGCTGTCATGAGCCTCGTCCTCGTCACCGCCCCTGCGACAATCTTCCCGCGTTTCGATGGCGCCGTCGAGGCTTGCCGCAACGCCGGCGATACCATCCGACGCCACCGCCCGCCGGCCGCGCGCGCCGAAGTTGCGCGCCGCGGGAACAAAAGGGCGCCGCCAGCGTATTATAGCGGGAGCAAACGCGGCGTCCCGCGATGCGGGTTGCGTGGGGGAGCATGTACCCGTTCGTCTATTGGGCCGGCGTGGCAACACTCGTCGCGTGGACTGCGTATTCCGCGTATTCGGCGATCATCGGTCTTTAACCGCTGAGCATCGCCGCGAAAATCTCCTGCCATGGCGTGCCCGCGCCGGCTTATGATGGGTCCTGAGCCAATCAAGCCTGCGGGTAGAGGTCATGAGCGACGTTCAGCATTTCATTAACGGCGCACGGGTTGACGGGTCGACCGGGCGCTGGGGCGATGTGTTCAATCCGGCGACCGGCGAACGCGTCGCCCGCGTCGCGATGGGTGGTGCGGGGGAAGTTGACGCCGCGGTAACGGCGGCGGCGGCGGCGTTTCCCGGCTGGGCGGCAACCGCGCCGCTGACCCGAGCGCGCGTCATGTTCAAATTCCTCGAACTACTGCATCGCGAACACGACGCGCTGGCGCGGGTCATCTCCGAGGAGCACGGCAAGATCTTCTCCGATGCGCAGGGCGAGGTCATGCGCGGCCTCGAAGTCGTCGAGTTCGCCTGCGGCATCCCGCATCTGTTGAAGGGCGAGATGACCGAGCAGGTCGCCCGCGGCATCGACAGCTGGTCGGTGCGCCAGCCCTTGGGCGTGTGCGCCGGCATCACCCCGTTCAACTTCCCGGCGATGGTGCCGATGTGGATGTTTCCGATGGCGCTGGCCTGCGGCAACGCCTTCATCCTGAAGCCCTCCGAGCGCGACCCGTCGGCGGGCTATCGCATCGCCGAATTGCTGCTGGAAGCGGGTCTGCCGCCTGGCGTCTTCAATGTCGTCAACGGCGACAAGGCCGCAGTCGACGCGATTTTGCAGCATCCCGGCATCAGCGCGGTCAGCTTTGTCGGCTCGACGGCGATTGCCGAATACATCTATGCGACGGCGGCGGCGGCCGGCAAACGGGTGCAGGCGCTGGGCGGCGCCAAGAACCACATGGTGGTGATGCCGGACGCCGATCTCGACCAGGCGACCGACGCGCTGATGGGCGCCGCCTACGGCGCGGCCGGCGAACGCTGCATGGCGGTTTCGGTCGCGGTCGCGGTTGGCGGGGTCGGCGACCGGCTCATGGACAAGCTGGTGCCGCGGGTGCGCGCGCTCAAGATCGGGCCGGGCACCGATCCCGAGGCCGAGATGGGGCCACTGGTAACCAAGCAACACCTAGAACGCGTGCGCTCCTACGTCGATCTCGGCGTCAAAGAGGGGGCCAAGCTCGTGGTCGACGGCCGCAGCCTCAAATTACAGGGCTATGAGAACGGCTTTTTTTTCGGCGGCTGTGTCTTCGACGAAGTAAAGCCGGAGATGCGGATCTACCGGGAGGAAATCTTCGGGCCGGTATTAGCGGTGGTGCGCAGCCCCGATTTCGAGCATGCCGTCAAGCTCGTCAACGAGCACGAATACGGCAACGGGGTCGCGATCTTCACCCGCGACGGCGATGCTGCGCGCGAGTTTTCGAACCGCATCCAGATCGGCATGGTCGGGATCAATGTGCCGATCCCGGTGCCGATGGCGTTCCACAGCTTTGGCGGCTGGAAGCGCTCCCTGTTCGGCGACACGGCGGTCTACGGCATGGAGGGCGTCCACTTCTACACCCGCCTCAAAACCGTCACCGCGCGCTGGCCGGCCGGGATCCGTGCCGGCGCCGAATACGTGATGCCGACGATGCGGTGAGATCGGGCGCGCGGTGCGCCGGGCGGTCAGGCGCGTCAACCGAGGCTGTCGAGCGCGTAGCCCACCGAGCGCACCGTGCGCAAGAGGTCGCTGCCACCGGCGGCATTGAGCGTTTTGCGCAGCCGCCGGATATGCACATCGACGGTGCGCATCTCAACCTCGGCATCGTGGCCCCAAACCCGGTCGAGCAATTGTTCGCGCGAGAACACCCGGCCCGGGTGCTGCATAAAATGGCGCAGCAGGCGGAATTCGGTCGGGCCGAGATGAACCGGGCTGCCCGCGCGCGTGGCACGATGCGCGACCAGATCCATTTCGAGATCGGCATAGCGCAAGATTTCGGCGCCCGCGCTCGGCTGGGTGCGTCGGATCACCGCGCGCAGCCGCGCCACCAATTCGCTCGGGCTGAACGGCTTCACGACATAGTCGTCGGCGCCGCTGTCGAGGCCGCGGATGCGGTCGCTCTCCTCGTTGCGCGCGGTCAGCATGATGACCGGCAGCGAGCGGGTCGCCGGCACCCGGCGGATCTGCCGGCAGACTTCGAGCCCGGATACGAGCGGCAGCATCCAGTCGAGGAGCACCGCGTCGGGCCGGCGCTCGGCAATGCGCAGCAGCGCCTCTTCGCCGTCGGCGGCTTCATCGACCGCGAAACCCTCGCGTTCGAGGTTGTAGCGCAGCATCGTGACGAGCGGCGCCTCGTCTTCAACAATGAGGACAAGCGGCTTCATGCCGCCCCTGAACAATGAGGACAAGCGGCTTCATGCCGCCCCTGCCGGGCCTGACGCGCGATCGGGTGCGACCACTTCCAGGCTCGATTTGTCACCCTTTGGTCGCACCTGGGTGAGTGGCGTGCCGTGCACCAGGTAAAATACGTTTTCAGCGATGTTGGTCGCGTGGTCGCCGATTCGCTCGATGTTTTTGGCCATGAAAAGGACATGGGTGCAGGCGCCGATGTTGCGCGGGTCCTCCATCATATAGGTCAGGAACACGCGAAACAGGTTCGCGTACATTTCGTCGAGCTCTTCATCGCCCACCCACACGGCAAGGGCCTTGTCGGCGTCACGCTCGACATAGGAGTCGATGACGTCCCTGACCAGGCGCAACGCGAGGACAGACATCCGCGGTAGCGCGTGCACCGGCTGGATTGGAGGCGATTGGGTGAGGGCGATCGCGCGCTTGGCGACATTGGCTGCATAGTCACAGATGCGTTCGAGGTCGCTGCCAATCTTCAGGGCGACGACGATCTCGCGCAGGTCGCGCGCCATCGGCTGGCGCAGCGCGAGGAGCCGGATCGCCAGATTGTCCATATCGCGCTCAAGCTGATCGACCTTCTCGTCGCCTTCAATCACGCGTGCCGCCAGCTCGCTGTCGCGCGTCGTCACCGCATCGATCGCGGCGGCGAGCTGGCTCTCGGCCAGACCGCCCATCTCGACGATCATCTTGTTGAGCCGGTTCAGCTCTTCGTCGTAGCTCTTGATGATGTGTTCGGCGGTCATTGTTGCCTGTCCCGTCAGCCGAACCGGCCGGTGATGTAATCTTCGGTTCGCTTTTTTTGCGGATGGGTGAAGATCCGCTCGGTCTCGTCAAACTCGATCAGCTCGCCCAAATACATAAAGGCGGTGTAATCCGAGCTGCGCGCCGCCTGTTGCATGTTGTGCGTGACGATGGCGATGCAGTAGTCCGATTTCAGCTCGGCGATCAGTTCTTCAATGCGCTGGGTCGATAGCGGGTCGAGGGCGGAAGCCGGCTCGTCGAGCAGCAGGATTTCCGGCTCGACGGCGATTGCACGGGCGATACATAGGCGCTGCTGCTGACCGCCCGAGAGGCCGATACCGCTCTGCCTCAGCTTGTCCTTGACCTCGTCCCAGAGCGCCGCGCGGCGCAGCGCCGACTCGACGCGGTTGTCGAGTTCGGACCGCTCCAGCCTCTCGTAAAGGCGGATGCCAAAGGCGATGTTGTCGTATATCGACATTGGAAACGGTGTCGGCTTCTGGAACACCATGCCGATTTTCGCCCGCACCCGATTGAGATCGACCCCCGGGGCCAGGAAGTTCTCGTCGTCGACCAGTACTTCGCCCGTTGCGACCTGCCCAGGATACAATTCGTAGATCCTGTTGAGGATGCGCAACAGAGTGGATTTCCCGCATCCCGAGGGCCCAATGAATGCGGTTACCCGCCGGTCAAACAAGGGCAGCGAGACGTCCTTCAGCGCTTGGAATTTTCCGTAGTAAAAGCCGACATTGCGGATCTCTACCTTCACCGGGAGGGGCACTACCGCTGCGCTCGGCGCGGCTTGCGCAGGCATTTTCGGTAACGGGGGAAATGGCGTGGCCAGATGCAGGCTCATTTTTCGAGGCCGCTCCATGAAGCGAGAAGACGCGCACCGACGTTGAGGAAAAGGATCGTCGCCGTGATCAACAGCGCACCGCCCCAAGCGAGCGACTGCCAATCGGCATAGGGGCTCATGGCAAACTGGAAGATGACGACCGGCAGGTTGGCGATCGGGGCGTTGAGGTTCGGGCTCCAGAACTGATTGTTGAGCGCGGTGAACAAGAGCGGCGCGGTCTCGCCCGAGACCCGTGCCACCGCCAGCAGCACTCCGGTCAGCATGCCCTGCATCGCGGCGCGATAGGCGACCGTCACGATCATTTTCCACTTTGGCGCGCCGAGCGCCACGGCTGCCTCGCGCA
>DASYZD010000369.1:0-18475 GCA_035946655.1 Allostellaceae bacterium
CGGCCGGTTCGGCGCGCATAATCTGTGGGAGAACCTGCCCAAGGCCAATTGCTGGAAATCCGACCGCATCGTCTTCGGCACCTTCTTTAACGGCGGCCTGCGCGCCTACGACACCTCGAACCCCTACCAGCCCGCGGAAGTCGCCTATTTCGTGCCGCAGGTGGCGAACGCGCCGACCGGCGCCTGCCAGATCAACGACGTCTTTGTCGACGACCGCGGCATCGTCTTCTGCGTCGACCGCCACGTCGGCGGCCTCTACGCGCTGGAGATGGATTTCTGAGCGTCGCCGGGGGCCGGAGGCGGGTGCCAACAGGCCGCATCCGGATTCATGTTTTGTTCTTGACAAATCCGTCCGGATGAGGTATGGTGCGTACGTGGTCGGGATCTTAATCGAGTGTTAACCCGTTTGTGGAAGGTTGACACCGGTGGCTAACATGCCATATAAGCCGACCGGTACAGCTTGGTTTTGAGCGGTAACATATCGCTCGGGCCGCTGCCAAAGGATACAGACACAAACCGAACAGACGACTAAACCCACCAATTCCACAAGCTGCTTGCGTTCACAAATTTAGGTACGTCTATACGTGAGAGAATAGCCCCCGTCTCGGGGGCTATTCTAAATTAACGTTGCACAAATTAAATCTGTACAGATGGAGAAAACACATGAGACCTTACGCCTCTCTGATGCGGTGGCATCGTGAGCAGTCGCTCGACACCGTATTCGCGCATTTTTATCCTATCGATGGCGATTACGATAAGCCGCTCAAAATTCTAGCGGCTCACACGATTGACGGCACCGACGCGTGGTCCTTCCGTCAACAGCGTTTTATCGACAAATACGCGCGGACGACGTCGGTCCCGAAGCTCAGAAACTATTTGAACTACACGTTCTTACGTCTCGTCGACCTTGAGCAGACGGAACCTGGAAGATATTTTCGATTTTCCTATGACCAGGATCGGATCTGCTTTAACACCGGGCTTCAGAACCATCATAGTTCTGATTTGATGGCAACTTTCCAGCGTTACAAAGCGCACTCCGATGTGCCGCTGCGGCCGGACTGGGTCTATAAGGGTTGTTTTGCCCCCAATGATTCGGGATACCGCGATTCCTTCGGAAAAGAGACTCCCGATATAGCGTGGTATATCGATGACAGCCGGGATTATGTCTTCGATATTAATTATCATCTTGAGCGCGATTTTTTTGGCCATTTGTTCGATAGAGCCAAAGAACGAGCGGGACTTCCATACGTTTCTGATGAGGTTGTGGGGAATTACCTCCGCGGCACGTTGGAAAATTTGGTGCCAAAAATCAAGAGAAATTATAAAATCGCAATTCCAGTATATTACGTTGAAGAGAAACGAATGCAGCTATTGCTTCCGTTCGTCTCCGCCAACAACGTAAACGATGTCTCCTGTTTCGTGATAGAACGGAACGATACAAGTAAAACATATTGCTTGAAGACAATTTTCGATCTTGACGCCGCATATTTTTCGGCGAGACTGATCACTCGACCCGATAGGGATTGGCTTGATCCTTAAGAGCTCGTTGACTCAAGAAAGCGCGCCTGAGCTCAGCCTGATAAAACAGGCGGAACAGGTACCGCCGGGTACCCACGACATGAGCAACGAGACCCCTGCCTCGCTCTTCGCCGGCGCGGAGGCGCTGCCGTTCGGGCGGCGCCAGCGGCGGGCGCGCGGGGCGCGGATCCCGGTGACGATCGTCACCGGATTTCTCGGCTCGGGCAAGACGACGCTGATCCGCGAGTTGCTAAAAACACCCGAAGGCGCCAACACCGCGCTCGTCATCAACGAATTCGGTGAAGTCGGCATCGATGAGGCCCTGTTGCGTGCCTCCAGCGATGCCACCGTCCTCCTCGGCAATGGCTGCCTCTGCTGCGCCGTGCGCACCGATTTGCAGGAGAGCCTGCGCGCGCTCTTCGCCGACCGGGCGCGCGGCGCCGTCCCGAGCTTCGAGCGCGTCGTCATCGAGACCAGCGGGCTTGCCGATCCCGGCCCGGTGCTGCAAACCTTTGCCAGCGACCGCGCGCTGGGCGAGGAATTTCACCTGCAGGCGCTGATCACCGTGGTCGACGCGCCGGGCGGCGCCGGCAACCTGGCGGGCGCCCCCGAGGCGCGCCAGCAGGTCGCGCTCGCCGACCGCATCGTGATGACCAAGACTGACCGCGCTGACACGGCGACGATCGCGGCGCTGACCGGGCGGCTCGGCGAATTGACCGCCGCGCCCCTCGCCAACGCCGCGCACGGCGTCATCGCGCCGGGTTTCCTCCTCGATGAAGGCCGCGACCTGCCAGTGCGCTCAACCGAACACGACCATGCGCACGCCCATTCGCACGGGATCGACAGCTTCGCGCTGTTTTTCGACGCCCCTTTGCGGTGGCCGGTCTTCGAGCAGGCGATGGCGGTGTTGACCGCGTTGCGCGGCCCCGATCTGTTGCGCGTCAAGGGGCTGGTCGCGGTCGCGGGGGTGAAGGGGCCGGTCGTGGTCCACGCGGTGCAGCATGTCGCGCACCGCCCAGTGGAGCTTGAAGACTGGCCGGACGCGGACCGCCGCTCGCGCCTCGTCTTCATCACCCGCAATCTCGGGCGCCCCGAGGTCGAGCAACTTTTCGCCGCGGTCGCCGAGGTCGGGAGCGCGGCAGCGGCGACGGCGTGAACCGGTTCAGGCGGTCAGAATTTCGAGAATGTGCCCGTTGGGATCGTCGAAATAGACGCCGCGGCCGCCGCGCCGATGGTTGATCGCCATGTCAGTGCGCGAGCGCGGCCCGCTGCCATAGGCGATCCCCTCCTCCTGAACGCGGCCGAAAATCGCATCGAACTCGGGTTCGCTCACCCTGAAGGCGTAGTGATGCATGTCGAACGATCCGCGCTCGTCGAAATCGAAAGTCAGTGCCTCATTGACCTGGACCGGCGCAAAATGGGAATGCGGCCCGTTGTACTGGAGCCCGAAAATCCGCGCAAAAAACTTGGCCGAGGCGACCTTGTCATGCGCCGGCACGATGGTGTGATCGAGAACGATAGCCATCAGAACCTCCGCCAGCGATCCACCCGGGTTGGGGTGCGATGAGCCACCTACAGTACCCCGGATCGGGGTCGGACCCAAGCCGGCTGCGGGACAGGCGGATTGAAACGCGGGAGCCGTCCCCATACGTTAGCGCCGATCGCCCCCGTCCGAGGTTTCGCAAGATGTCCTGCGCCGACCATTCAGCATTGACGAGGCTGGGCGCGTGAGGGTGGGCATCGTCTCCGACATTCATTGCAACGCTGCCGGCCTCACCGAGGCGCTGGCGTTGATGGGCGATATCGACGAACTGATCTGCCTCGGCGACAGCATCTACGAGTACCGTTTCTCCAATGAGGTCGTGCGCCTGTTGAAAGACCGAGGGGCACAGGTGATCGTCGGCAACCACGAGGAACAGTTCTTCGGACCCCTCGGCGCCCGCGCCCGGGCTCGCGCCGGTGTCGACCCGGCGCTCGCCGCGTGGCTCGCCAGCCGGCCGCACCGGTCCGAGCTGACGATCGGCGGCAGGCGCCTCCTCTTGGTGCACTCGACCCCGTGGGAGCCGCGGGGCACCTATGTTCACCCGCAGAGTGCGCTCCTCGCCCGCTTCGCCGAGGCGGAGGCCGATTTTGTGCTCTACGGGCACACCCACCAGCAGGTCGTCCGCCGCTTCGGCGCGGTCGTGGTGATCAACCCCGGCTCGGCCGGCGAAGCACGCGACACCGCCAACCGCTTCCAGTTGAGCTGCGCCGTCCTCGACACGGCGAGCGATGAGGTCGAGCTGATCGATTTCCCGGACCCGCGATGACCGGCCCCCGATGACCGGCCCTGAGCGCTATTTCGAGGATTACACACCGGGCGCGGTCTTCACCGCGGGCGCGATTACGGTCAGCGAAGCCGAGATCATCGACTTCGCCCGGCGCTATGACCCGCAGCCGATGCACACCGACCCACAGGCGGCCGCCGCCGGCCGCTTTGGCGGGCTCATCGCCAGCGGCTGGCACACCGCCGCCCTGATGATGCAGCTCTTCGTCACCCATTTCCTGTCGCCGGCCTCGAGCGTCGCCTCGCCCGGGATCGACGAACTGCGCTGGCTCCAGCCGGTGCGGCCGGACGATCGCCTGAGCCTGCGGGTCAGCGTCATCGAGGCGCGGCGCTCGCGCTCCCGCCCGGGTGAGGGGGTGGTGCGCAGCTTCATCGAGGTCTTAAACCAGGACGGCGCCGTGGTGATGAGCCTCAAGCCGATCAGCCTGATCGCCTGCCGTCCGCGATAGGGCGCCCAACGGCGTGGCTTTTGCTCTATCCGCCGACGCGCACGCGGGACCGAGTTGCTGAACTTTAAGTCAGGGATGGGGGGCGGATCGAGCGCGTAGAATAGTTCGGGGTCGCGATGCCCATCTCGGTCGCCGCTTGCCTGCGAGGCATAGTCGAATGCGCGTCGAGAGCCCTGCGGACGCCTTGCCTCGCTCGCTGGAGGCCGGTAGCGGTGCGCGCGATCTGGCGGCCGGCGAGGTTCTGTTCCGCCAGGGCGACCGGCCGACGGCGATCTACCGGGTGGAGAGCGGGCGGCTGCGTCTGGTGCGCCGCACGCTCGACGATCATCTGGTCATCCTGCACACGGCGCGGCCCGGCGACTTTTTTAAGCCGCGCTCTTCGCCGATTCCTATCACTGCGACGCGGTGGCGGCCGTCCCCTCGCGCGTTCTGGTTTACCCGAAGGCTGGGGTGATGGAGGTGCTGCGCGCCGAGCCGGCGCTCGCCGAGGCGTTCATGGCCCGGCTTGCCCACCAGCTGCAGGATCTGCGGGCGCGCATGGAGTTGCGAAATATCCGCTCGGCCCGGATGCGGGTGCTGCAATACCTGCGACTGCGCGCCGGGCGGCGCGGCTACGCGATCGTCATCGAGGGCGAGCTGCAAGACATCGCCGCGGAAGTCGGCCTCACGCGCGAAACCTTCTATCGGACCTTGGCGGCGCTCCAGGCCGACGGGTCTGTGACGCGGATGGAGGGCGCGATCGTGCTCGGAAAATCCGCCGACGCATGATCAGGATCATATCGGTTAGGATGCCACCGCGTTAAGCTGGGAAGACGATCATCGTCCGGATGAAAACCCCCATGCCTACTCTGCGTAGACTCGTCGCTGTCGGCGGCGTGCTCGCCGTTCCCAAGACCGATTGGTCGAAGGTCAACCTCGAAGCGCTGCGCCAGCACCTGATCGACATGAACGAGGTGACCCTCAAGGCCGCCGCGGCGACGGGGCCGGTGGATGGCGGCGTGGCGGTAACGGTGACCGGCAGCGGCCGCACCCTCGCCGCCATCAGGCGAATGATCCCGGAGCACGCGGCGATGATCAATGGCCACGACGGCTGGAGCGCCAAGAGCGCGCCCCTGCCGAACGGCGTCCTCTTCACGGTGACCGCGGCCGACCCTAAGGTGAGCGGGATGCATCACCAGCCGCACCATCTCGCGATCGCCAAAGGCGAGTTCGCCCATGAGCATTGACGGCGGCGGGGCGGCCCGGCGATCCGCCGGCAACAGAGCGATGCGCTCGAATCTCGTTGCGACAACGGCACAACAAGACAAGAATCAGCGGCTCGGATCGGGGACCCGGTGACTAACGGCTAATATGGGGGAGATGAGGATGCGCTGCCTGACGATCGCATTTGCCATCACTGCCGCAGTGGTCCTGGCCACATCGTTTGCCCCGCCGGCCCAAAGCGCGGCGGTGGCGGGCGCGGGACAATCGGCCGTGCCGGCGCCAACCTCGCCGATCACCCCGGCGGCATGCCGTGGGCGCGGCGGCCGCTGCCCTCCGGGATCCCACTGGGTGTGCGGCCGTTACGGCCGGCACTGCTGGTGCGCTCCGTGTTGAGGCGGTCGTTCACCGCGAAGCCGCCGGGTGCGTGAGCCGGCGGCGTCCGGGCGCCGACGGGCTAGCACTAGCGGCGGCGCCACCCGCCTCCCCAAACGCTGTTCCAGCGGCCGCCACCACGCACGAGCCGGATGACGAGGAGGAGAAGCGCGGCGCCGATCGTGGCGTTGATGATCGCGGCGACAAGTCCCGCGCCAAGCTGGATGCCGAGGCGCGGCATCAGCCAGTCGCCGATGAAGGCGCCGATTAAGCCGATCAGCAAGTCGCCAATGAGGCCAAAACCGGTCCCATTCATTATCTGACCGGCCAGCCAACCGGCAACGATCCCGACGAACAAGATGACAATGAGACTTTCGCCTGACAGGTACATGGCCATTCCCTTAGGGCAAGATTATTTCGACATTGACGGCGCCGTCGCGGTCCCGCCGCGATTGCCGTTTCGCCCTTTCGAATTTAGGGGGATGGGGATGGCGCGAGTAGGCTCGGAAATTACCTACCCGAACCGCATTGCAAGTGAGGGTTGCGGCACCCCGCGCTTGTCAAGGCGGCGGGCTTCATGGTTCGATCGGCTGCGCCAGAGGCCCGATCCCGCAGGATTTTGCGATGCCCCAGGGTTTGATCAGGGTTTGACATGACCGACAGCATCATCGTCGACACCGCGACGCGGATCTTCGCCGATCTGTGCGAGCCCGCTACGGTCAATGCGGCCGAAGAGGGCAAATGGCCCGAGAAGCTGTGGGAGGCGCTGGAAGAGTCCGGCCTGACGCTCACCTGGGTCCCCGATACGCTCGGCGGCGCCGGAGCCGAAATGATCGACGGGTTTCAGGTATTGCGGGTCGCCGGCCGCTTTGCCGCGCCGGTGCCGCTCGCCGAGACGCTGCTTGCCGGGTGGCTGCTGGCGGAAGCCAAGATCGCCGCGCCGCTGGGGCCAATGACGATCGCGCCGGTCTATGAGGACGGCCATATCGAACTCGCCGGGACGACGCTGAAGGGCCGGGCGCGGCATGTCCCGTTTGCCCGCAATGCGCGCCACATCGCCGTCCTCGCGGTCGCCGCGGGCGCCCCCACCGTCGCCCTCGTCGCGACCGCCGGGCTGGCGATCAGCCCGGGCACGAGCCTTGCCGGCGAACCCAGCGACACGGTCTCCTTCGACGGTGCCACCGCTCTCACGGTCGCTCCGGCGCCTGGGCTCGACTTGGGCTGCGTCGTGCGGCTCGGCGCCGCGGTGCGGGCCCAGCAGATGGCCGGCGCCATCGAACACATCCTCGACCAGTCGGTGCAATATTCACTCGACCGCGTGCAGTTCGGCCGGCCGATCGCGAAGTTCCAGGCGGTGCAGCACAACCTCGCGGCGCTCGCGGGGGAAGCCGCCGCCGCCGGAGCCGCCGCCGATGGCGCCGCCGAGGGGATCGCCCATTCCGGCATTGCCGCGATGACCACGGGGGCCCAGGTCGCCGTCGCCAAGCTGCGCGTCGGCGAAGCTGCCTCCGCCGGCGCCGCGATCGCCCACCAGGTGCATGGCGCGATCGGCTTCACCCGGGAATATTCGCTGCACCATGCGACCCGGCGGCTGTGGGCCTGGCGCGAGGAATTCGGCAACGAGACGTTCTGGGCGATGCGGCTCGGCCGCATGGTCGCCGCCGCCGGCGCCGACGCACTGTGGCCCACCATCACCCAAGGCTCCTGATTAAGGGGATCGCGAGGTCAGGAATGAGCACGAGCTTCCAGTTCGACCCGATCGAATTGCCGCCCGAGTGCCAGGAATTGCGCGAGGAGGTCCGCGCCTTCCTGCGCCAGGAAATCGAGGCCGGTACGTTCAGCCCCCAGGGCGGCCGCAACGACAACGCCGCCGCCTTCGCCAGCAAGGTCGGCGCCAAGGGCTGGATCGGCATGACCTGGCCAAAGAAATACGGCGGCCACGAGCGCTCGCATCTCGAACGCTACGTCGTGACCGAGGAGATGCTGGCGCACCGCGCGCCGACCCGGCACTACTCGACCGCCGACCGGCAGTCCGGCCCGATGATATTACGCTACGGCCAGGAAGCGGTGAAACAGGAG
The DNA here is from genome assembly GCA_035946655.1 of Allostellaceae bacterium. Lineage (GTDB taxonomy): Bacteria > Pseudomonadota > Alphaproteobacteria > ATCC43930 > CGMCC-115725 > DATARH01. The sequence goes on from DASYZD010000369.1 coordinate 7,948, forward strand.
TACCTGCCGCGCATCGCCTCGGGTGAATTGTGTTTCTGCATCGGCCTCAGCGAACCCAATTCGGGCTCCGACGTCTTCGCCGCCTCGACTCGCGCGACCAAGACCGACGGCGGCTGGCTGGTCAACGGCCGCAAGATCTGGACCTCGAACGCCCACAACTCCGACTACATGATCGCGTTGCTGCGAACTTCGTCCCCGACCAAGGAAAACCGCCGGCACGGCCTCACTCAGTTCATCGTCAACGCGCGCGCGAAGGGCATCACCAAAAACCCGATCATCAACCTGACCGGTGCCCATGAGTTCAACGAAGTCGTGTTCGACGACGTCTTCGTCCCCGATTCGCACATGATCGGCGAAGTTGATGAAGCCTGGAAGCAGGCCAGCGCCGAATTGGCCTACGAGCGCAGCGGCCCCGACCGCTGGCTCGAAACCTTCCAGAGCCTGGTTGAACTGGTGCGCGTCACGGGAGCGGAGCCCGACGACCGGATTGCCGCCGGGATCGGCCGTGAGGTCGCCCATCTCGCGACATTGCGGCGCATGTCGTTGTCGGTCGCCGGGATGCTGCAGGCCGGCAAGACCCCGGCCGCCGAAGCCGCAATCGTCAAGGATCTCGGAACCAACTGGGAGCAGGCCCTGCCCAATCAGGTGCGCTCGCTCGCGCCGGTGCGCGGCGACTCCGCCCCCGACAGCAACGACGACCGCTTCGAAGAGGCGCTGCGCCAAACGACGCTGATCGCCCCCAAGCTGACGATCCAGGGCGGCACCCGCGAAGTCCTGCGCGGCATCATCGCCCGCGGCTTGGGCCTACGCTAATCCGCAAATGCTGGGGACCGCGGGCGGCACGAGCAGCCAGCATCCTTCGAGACGCGGGCCGCGCCCGCTCCTCAGGATGACGTAAGTTTATGATGGCATTAAGAAAGAACGTCATCCTGAGGAGCCCGCGACGCGGGCGTCTCGAAGGGCGCGCCATGTTGATGCAGCTCGTTGCGTAGGAACCATGATGCCCGATCTTCGTCCGCTTTTGTCCCCCGACAGCGTCGCCATCATCGGCGCCTCGGCCGACCAGTCGCTGCGCGGGCGGCTGACGCATCAGCTGGTCGAGCACGGCTATCCCGGCCGCCTCTATCCGGTAACGCGCAGCGCCGGCGAAGTTCTCGGGCACAAGGCCTATGCCACGATCGCCGATCTCCCCGAGGCGCCCGATCTCGCGGTGATCCTCGTTCCCGCCGCGCATGTCGTCGCGACGATCGAGCAATGCGCGGGACGCGGCATCCCGGCCGCGATCGTCATCAGCTCCGGGTTCGCCGAGGAAAAGAGCGACGCGGCGGCGACCCGCGACACCGCGCTGCGGGCCATCGCCGAGCGCACCGGCATGCTGATCGCCGGCCCCAATTCCGAGGGCCTCGTCAACCCGCTTCGCCCGCTCGTCGCCACCTTCAGCCCGGTATTCCACGATGCCGCCCGGCATCTGCTGCCGCAGGGGAGCCGCGCCCGGCCGATCGCGGTCAGCTGCCAATCGGGCGCCTTGACCTTTGCCTTTCTCTCGCGCGGCCGCGACCGCCAGCTCGCCTTCACCTATCAGGTCAGCGCCGGCAACCAGACCGTGCTCGAAGCCCATGATTACGTCGATTATGTGCTCGACGCCGGCGGTGCCGACATTTTTCTCTGCTACCTCGAAGGCATCCGCGACGCCGCGCGGTTCCGCGCCGTCGCCGACAAGGCCGCGCGGATGGGCAAGCCCCTGATCGTCGCAAAGGCCGGGCGCTCCGACGCCGGACGCCGCGCCGCCGCCTCGCATACCGGCGCCTTGGCCCGCGCCGGCCTCGCCGACGATGCGATCTTCCGCCACCACGGGATCATCCGTGGCGAAGACCTCGACCACATGGTCGATGTCGCGACCGCGTTTGCCTATTGCAAGCTGCCCAAGGGCAACCGGGTGGCGATCATCACCGGCTCGGGAGGGAGTGCCGTCTGGATGGCCGACATATTGTCGGCGCACGGGCTCGAACTCCCGGTATTGGAAGAAGGCATCCAGCGCCGCATCATGGCGCTCCTCCCCTCCTACGGCTCGGCGCAGAACCCGATCGACGCGACCGCCCAGGCAATCGGCGAACTCGGTTACGCCCCGCTCGTCGAGCTCGTCGCCCAATCCGAGCGGATCGACGCGATCCTCCTCATCAGCTCGCTCGCCAACGAGAACCGGGCGAAGAAGCTCGCCGACGAGATGGCCGGGATCATGGCGACGGTCGAGAAGCCCATTCTCCTCTCGACCTATACGACCGCCAGCCCCGCGGCGATCGCCACCTTGGCCGAAGCCGGCATCCCCTGCTACACCGCGATGCCGAGCTGCGCCCGCGCGATCCGGGCGCTGGTCGATTACGCCGCTTTCCGGGAGCGCCTGGCGCGCCGCTCGGCGGTGCTGCCCACCCCGCCGGCGACACGCGAGGCGGTCGCGCGCACGCTTAGCGGGTCCGGGCCGGTCTTGACCGAGGTGGCGTCGAAGGCGCTCCTCGCCCCTTACGGCGTCCCGCTCCCGTCCGAGGCGCTGGCGGCGAACGAAGATGAGGCGGTCGCCGCTGCCGCCAAAATCGGCGGCGCGGTCGCGCTCAAGGTGCAGTCGCCCGACATCACGCACAAGACCGAGGCGGGCGCGGTGATGCTGAACCTGCGGGGCGACGCAGCGCTGCGCGAGGGCTACGGCGCGGTCCTGGCGCGGGCGCGGGCGGCGCGCCCCGGCGCGCGGATCGAGGGCGTCCTCGTGCAAGCGATGGCCCGGCCCGGCCGTGAGATGATCCTCGGGATCACCTCGGACCCCGATTTCGGACCCCTGTTGATGGTCGGGCTTGGCGGCATCCATGTCGAAGTCTTGCAGGATGTGGCCTTCGCTCCGGTGCCGCTCGGGCCCGAGGAGGCATTGGCGCTGCTCGATCAGCTGAAAGGCAAGGCCATGCTCGATGGCGTCCGCGGCGAGCCCGCGGCCGACAAGGCCGCCTTGAGCCGCCTGATGGCCCAATTGTCGCGCTTTGCCGCCGATTACGCCGACCAGATCGCCGAAATCGACCTCAACCCGGTCATCGTCCATGCCGCCGGCGAGGGCCTGACCGTCGTGGATGCGCTCATCGTCAAACGGTAATCCGCTTCAACCATGCTCTACACTCCCTCGATCGGTCATGGCCGGGCTTGGCCCGGCCATCCACGAGTTTCTCGGTCGGTGCCGAAGGGGCGGCCATTCCTCGCAAATCTGATCTCATATCTGATTGCGTGCATGTTGCTATGCACATCAGACGGGCTGGCAAATGAAATTAAGCTTGATTGCAAAATCAGTCAATGGAAGGGATACACCAAGGACAGCAAGAAGCCGTTGACGCAGCCGCGGACGTTTAGTCTATTTCTCGACAATGAAAAGAATAAGCTCTACCTCCTATTCGAAAATCCTCAGGAATTGAGCTACCTATGTGAGTGACTTAACATCACACCTCTTGTGATAAGCGCATCTTGCGGGAATTGGGGGCCGATTTGGATCGATCGCCAGAGCGGAGAGATTACTTTTAATACACCTGGAAATCCAGAAAGAGATCTCATGGTGAATCCAAATACGAAGGGCACCTTTCCCTGCTGTCATGATGAAATTGGAATTTGCTCCAAAGCGACGAAGCTAGAGCGCAGATTTTGACATTTCAAACAATCGTGGATGGCCGGGCCAAGCCCGGCCATGACGGGTAAATAGGGAGACGCGAACATGACCGATTACACCGGGTTCAACGAGATCGCCGTCACGCTCGATGGGATGGTGGCGACGGTGGAGATGCGCCGCCCGCCGCATAATTTCTTCGACAGCGCGCTGATCGCCGAGATTGGGGAGGCTTTCGAGCGGCTCGACGCCGATCCCGCCTGCCGCGCGCTCGTCCTCGCCGCCGAAGGCCGCTCGTTCTGCGCCGGTGCCGATTTTTCCAAGCGCATGGATACCGGCACTGTCGCCGAAGCCTCGCGCAGCGGCGCCGGGCGGCACCTCTACAAGGAGGCGATCCGCCTCTTCCGCACCAAAAAGCCGATCGTCGGCGCGGTGCACGGCGCCGCGGTCGGCGGCGGGCTCGGCCTGGCGCTGGTCCCCGATTTCCGGGTGACCTGCACGGAAGCGCGCTTCAGCGCCAATTTCAATCGACTCGGCTTTCACCCCGGTTTCGGCCTGACCGCGACCCTGCCGCGTCTCGTCGGCGCCCAGCAGGCCGCCCTCCTCTTCTACACCGGCCGGCGCATTCCCGGCGACGAGGCGGTACGGATCGGGCTCGCCGATCTCCTGGTACCCCAGGCCGAGGTGCGCAGCGCCGCCCAAGCACTCGCCCTCGAAATCGCCCAATCGGCCCCGCAGGCCGTACTCTCGACCCGCGAGACGGTGCGCCGCGGCCTCGTCGACCTGATCGAGGCGGCAACCGAGCGCGAACTCGTCGAACAGGACTGGCTGCGCCGCACCGAAGACTTCCAGGAAGGCATCAAGGCGATGGCAGAGCGCCGCCTGCCCAATTTCCAGGGGCGGTAATCGAACCATCGCTGCCCGCCCCTCACCCTCCCACGCTTCGCGCGGGTCCCGCCCTCTCCTTGTGGACACGGGGAGAGGGTGGGGGTGAGGGGCGATGAGTCAGAACCGACGGCGGATCGCGGCGGCAGCGAGGCACCAGCTTTGCAGCGGGTCAGGCATCGCCAGTTCCGCCGCGAACGGGTTGAACCCGGCCCGCTTCAGCCGGAAGAGAAAGCGGTCGGCGACGACCGCCCCCAACATTGCGGCGCGCGCGGCTCGAGGAACTTCGCGGCGATAGCGCAGCGCCGCCTGCAGATGGCCGGCGGCAGCGGCGGCAATCTCCGCGCTCGCGGCGCGCACGCCCGCGCTGTCGCGCTGCTCCGCGTAATCCGCCGGATCGAGCCCGATGCGCGCGGCGATATCGGCGGGGATGTAACAGCGCGCCGTGCGGGCGTGGAACGGCAGCGCCCGCAGGAGGCCGGCCAGCGCATAGCCGATGCCGACCTCGCGGGCAGCCGCGCCGGCAGCCGGTTCGGCTACGCCAAGCACCTCAAGAGCCAGATAGAGGAGAGTGGCGGCGGTGCCCTCGGCGTAATCCTCGAGGGCGGCCAGGGTCGCCGGCGGCTGATCGGCGAGATCGCGTTCGCGGATGTCGATCATCCGGTCGAAATGCGCCCGGGTCGGCACGACATCGCGGATCACCGCGGCGAGCGGCTCGGCCACCTCATGCGGGCGCGGCGGCCTGCCCTCAAACGCGGCATCGACGATTTCGCGCCACCATTGCAGGCGGATCTGGCCGAGCATCGGTTGCGTCACGGTCTCGCGCACCCGGGCGATCTCGTAGTTGAAGGCATAGAGCGCAAACAGCGCCTCGCGTCGATCCGCCGGAGCGAAGAGGGCGGTCTGGTAGCGGTCGCGGTCGTGGCGGCGAACCAGCCCCGCGAGGCCGCCGACCGGCCCTGTCATGGGCTCGACGCGCGAACTCCCCTTGCGCGTTTCGCGGGTCACACTATCTTGGCCCCCTTCGCTCATTTACCCGGCACTCAACCCGGCGAGAGGACAGCCATGGCTTTCGAACTTCCCCCCCTGCCGTATCCGAAGAACGCGCTCGAGCCGCACACCTCGGCCCAGACGCTGGATTTCCACCACGGCCGGCACCATCAGGCCTATGTGACCAATCTCAACAATCTGGTCAAAGACACGCCGATGGCGAGCCAGTCGCTCGAACAGATCATCGCGGCGACCGCCAAGGACGCCTCCAAGGCCGGCATCTTCAACAATGCAGCCCAGGTGTGGAACCATACCTTCTTCTGGAATTGCATGAAGCCCCATGGCGGCGGCAACCCATCAGGCGCCATCGCCCAGGCGATCGACCGCGACCTCGGTGGCCTGGCGAAATTCAAGGACGATTTCAAGGCGGCCGCGGTCGGCCAGTTTGGCAGCGGCTGGGCGTGGCTGGTCGCTAGCGGCGGCAAGCTCTCGATCACCCGGACGCCCAACGCGGTCAACCCGCTCTCCGAGGGCCAGACCGCGCTCCTCACCTGCGATGTGTGGGAGCACGCCTATTACCTCGACTTCCAGAACCGCCGGCCCGATTTCGTCCAGGCGTTTCTCGACCACCTCGTCAACTGGGACTTCGCCGCGCAGAACCTGGCCAAGGCGAAATAAGGCGAAGTTTCCCGCGGCGTCGAGAGCCCCTCACCCTCCCACGCTTTCGCGCGGGTCCCTCCCTCTCTCCGTAGACACGGGGAGAGGGAGGGGGGCTGCTTCTACAGATGCACGCCGGTGTCGAGCAGCACCGCGGTGTACGCCCGGTAGCTGATGCCGAGGGCTTCGGCGCGGGCGAGGCGCCGAAGCGCGATCTCGCGCGACGGCGTCTTCCAGGCGCGCGCATGCGCCTTCTTCCAGCAGAAATGCCGCCAGCCGGCGTTCGCGTCGAGCGGCGGCCCGTTATTGTGGCCGATGCCGAACGGCACAAAGCCGATGCTGCCATCCGCGGGCGCCATAATCCTCTCATAAAAGCAAAGCGCGTGCCGCCAGTCACACCGGCGGCAGCAGCGCCGCGGCGACGCGGCGGTCCTCGGCCAGGAGCACATTATAGGTGCGGCACGCGGCGCCGGTTTCCATCGCCTCGATCGCGATGCCGTGCGCCTTGAAGAGGGCGCGCAGCGGCGCTGGGACCGGAGCCATGCGCCGGCCCACCCCAACCAGCAGAAGTTCGACCCCGCCCTGCTCGACGACCGGGGCGAAGGCGGTTTCGATCAGCGCCGCGCCGTGCCAGACGAGCGTCCGGTCGGGAAACACAAGAACCGGGCCGAGATAGACGGTGCCGCTGATGCGAAACCCGCTTACCCCATAGCGCTCGATTACTTGATGCCCGGAGATCTGACGCCCGGGTTGGATGAGCGGGGTCAGCTCCATCGCCCGCTTCCGCTCCGCTCAGCGCGACGCGCGCTCGGCGCCGGTCGCCTTGGTTTCGGCCCCCCGGGCGATGGCCCGCCGGTTCGGCTGGACGTAGTAGAGGAGCGGCGCCGCGATGAACAGCGAGGAATAGGTGCCGATGACGATTCCCCATAGCATCGCGATCGAAAACCCCTTCAACACTTCGCCGCCAAACCCGAGCAGCGACAAGACGGCGAGCGCCACCGTGCTCACGGTCAGGATCGTCCGCGACAGGGTTTCGTTGAGCGCCAGGTTGATCAGGTCGCGAAACGGCATCGTGCGGTATTTGCGCATCGATTCGCGCACCCGGTCGTAGATGACGACCGTGTCGTTGATCGAATACCCGGCCACCGTCAGGATCGCCGCCAAGGTCGTCAGGTTGAACTCGAGCTGGAAGATGGCAAAAAGGCCGACCGTCGTGATGACGTCGTGCAAGGTCGCGATCGTCGCCCCGACACCGAACTGCCACTCGAAGCGGAACCAGATGTAGATGAGGATCGCGCCGAGGGCGAGCACGGTCGCCAGCACCCCATTGCGGATGAGTTCGCTGCCGACGCTCGGGCCGACGACCTCGGTACGGCGGTATTCGATGCCGCCGCCCAATGCCTCGCGCGCCAGCTGCACCACCTTCATCTGAGCGGCGTCGCCGCCGGGCTGCTGCGGCAGGCGGATCAAGACGTCATCGGGGCTGCCGAATTGCTGCAGCGAGGCGTTGCCCAGATGCAGCGCGTCGAGCTTTGCCCGCATCGCGCCGAGATCGGCCGGCCCCGCCGTCGTTTTCGCCTCGATCAGCGTGCCGCCGACAAAATCGATGCCGTAATTGAGCCCGACCGTGACAAAGAGCCCGATCGTCAGCACGGTCAGGGTCAGCGAGAAGGCAAAGCCGAACAGGTGCCAGCGCATGAAATCGATCTTCGGCACGCGCCGGATGACAATCAGCGGTCTCATCGGAGCAGACCCTAGATCTCCCTCTCCGCCCCCGGGGGCGGAGAGGGTCGGGGTGATGTGGGGGATTCCAGAGCGCTCGCCGACACCCACCTCGCCTTCCCATCGCTGCGCGACGGGCCCCTCCCTCTCCCCCCTGAAGGGCGGAGAGGGAAGTTGTGTGTCGTCGCCTGGCGCATAAGGGCCCTCACAGCGGGATCGCCTTCGGCTTCAGCCGTCGCACCCAGGTGACGATCTGCAGCCTTGTCACCAGGATCGCCGAGAAGAGCGAGGTCAAAACGCCGATGCTGAGCGTCACGGCGAACCCCTTCACCGGCCCCGACCCCAGCCAATAGAGGAGGATGCCGGCAACCAGCGTCGTTACGTGGCTGTCGAGGATCGTTCCGAAGGCGCGGGTGAAGCCGGCTTCGAGCGCCGACAAAACCGTGCGTCCGCCGCGCACCTCCTCGCGGATGCGCTCGTAGATGAGGACGTTGGCGTCGACCGCCATGCCCATCGTCAGCGCGATCCCGGCGATGCCCGGCAGCGTCAGCGTCGCTCCCAGCAAGGACAGCGCCCCCAGCATCAGGCCAAGATTGAACATCAGCGCGATGTCGGCGAAGACCCCGAACAGGCCATAGAACAAGAACATGAAGATGACGACGAGGATGACACCGACGATGCTGGCGAGGGCGCCGGCATGGATCGAATCGGCGCCGAGTTCGGCCCCGACCGTGCGCTCTTCAAGGATCGTGATCGGTGCCGGCAAGGCGCCCGCGCGCAACAGGAGCGCCAGATCGCTGGCCGACTGCACCGTGAAGCTGCCGGAAATGATGCCGCTGCCGCCGAGGATCGGCTCGCGAATGACGGGGGCGCTGATCACCTTCTTGTCGAGTACAATGGCGAAGGGCTTGCCGACATTCTCGCGGGTCGCGTCACCAAAGCGGCGCGCCCCGGCGGCGTCGAACTTGAAGCTGACGACAGGCTCGTTCTGCTGGAAGGTGGCTTGCGCGTCGGTCAGCGTGTCGCCGCCGACCATGACCCGTTTCTTGACGACATACGCCGCCGGACCCGCGCGGTTGCCGCGCCCCTCTTCGGCGGCGAGGATCTCGTCGCCCGGCGGCAGGCGGCCGCGCCGCGCCTCGTCGACGGTGACGCTGCCATCGACCAGCTGAAAGGTCAGTTTCGCGGTGCGCCCCAGGAGCGCTTTCACGTGCTCGGGATTATCGACCCCGGGAAGCTCAATGAGGATGCGGTCCTGGCCCTGGCGCTGGATCGTCGGCTCCTTGGTGCCAGTTTCGTCGATGCGCCGGCGGATGATCTCGATCGACTGCTCGACCGCCTGGGCCCGGCGGCTTTCGGTCGCCAGCGCGCTGAACCGCATCGTGCCGGTGCCGTCGCTGGCGATCTCGACGGTCAGCTCGGGGTCGATCTTGGCGAGGAGCTGCTGCGCATCGTCGATCCGGGCGCCATCGCGGATCGTGAAGGCGATCGCATCGTCTTGGACATCAAGCCCGGTATAGCCGATCTTGGCGTCGCGCAGCGCATTGCGCACGCTGTCAATGAGCGTGTTGAGACGATCGTGCTGGGCCGCGGCGACATCGACTTCGAGGAGCAGGTACGAGCCGCCGCGCAGATCGAGGCCGAGCGCAACCTGCCGGTGCGGAATGTAACGCGGCAAATGCGCCAGCTGCGCCGCGCTGAACAGGTTGGGGATGCTCAAGATCACGCCGAGCGCGCAAATCGCGCAGATCAACAGGACCTTCCAACTGGCGAAATAGAGCATGGTTACTGGTTCCAGAAGGCGTCCGCGGCGGGTTGCACCGCGAAAAAGCGCCCTGTCGGCGTCACGCCTTGTCGGCCTTGGCGGATTCGCGATCGCGCTCGCGGGCGGCTTCGCGCGCCGCTGCGGGGTCGGGCTTGGCGAGGACACTGCTGATCGTGCTGCGCAACACCCGGATGCGCACGCCCGACGCAATGTCGACCTCGACCTCCTCGGGGCCTATGACCTTCGACACCGTCGCCAGGATGCCGCCGCCGGTGACGATCCGATCGCCGCGCCGCAGCGCGTCGACCATCGTCTTGTGCTGCTTCTGCTTTTGCTGCTGCGGGCGGATCAAGAGGAAGTAGAAAACGACGAAGATCAGCGCGAGCGGCAGGAACTGGATCAGTGCGCTTTGATCCATCAGGCCCGTCATGCCCGTCGATTGGGCATAGGCCGGCGAAATAAGCATCGGCATCGACCTCGAAATGGTGCGCCGCCGGATCCGGGCAAGCGATCAGAGCGCGCCGGCAGGCGGTGTGAGCGGCGTGCCTCATTGGTACGCGATGGTCGGCAAAAGGGCAATCCTTGGACACGTCGCGCATTCTCGCCCGTCGCCCAGGTGTGATAGCGTCCGCGGGCCGACGCTATTTGACCCAATCATGACCGAAGCCGATCTTATCCTGCTGCTCCACCGCATCCACCACGCGCTCGAGCGTCTGGCGCCGCCGGGCCCCGCGGAGAATGACCTCGACGCCGCCGACGCCTTTGTCTGGCATGCCGAGCGCGAATGGTTCGAGCCGGTGGCCCAGGTCAATCGCGTGCCGCTCGGGCTATTGCGCGGGATCGACCGGGTGCGCGACATCCTCCTTGAAAACACCGCG
>DASYZD010000370.1:0-12011 GCA_035946655.1 Allostellaceae bacterium
CCTCGGTCGAGTGGAACCAGTCCTTGATTTGGCCGCGGTCGAGCATCAACTGGAGCGCGCCGACGGCGATGCTCAGCATCGCAAAGCCGAACATGTCGAACGGGTCGCGCCGCATCGAGCGGGACGCGCGGATGAAGGCAAAGACGCCGAGCGCGCACAGCGCGCCGACCGGCAGGTTGATATAGAAACACCAGCGCCAGCCGAAATTCTCGGTCAGCCAGCCGCCGAGCGTCGGGCCGATGATCGGGCCCATCATCGCGCCGGTGCTGAAGATCGCCATCGCGTAGCCGTGGCGCTCGCGCGGATAGATCGTAAACAGGGTCGCCTGCCCGAGCGGCACCAGCCCGGCGCTGCACACCCCTTGCAGGACCCGGTAGAGCACGAGCTGGTCGAGGCTGGTCGCGGCGCCGCACAGGGCCGACGCGATGGTGAACCCGATCACCGACGCCAGAAAAATATATTTGACGCCAAAGTGGCCGGCCAGCCAGCCGGTCAGCGGCATCATGATCGCCGACGCGACGATGTAGGAGGTCAGGATCCACGAGATCTGGTCTTGCGAGGCGGACATGCTGCCCTGGATGTTCGGCAGGCAGACATTGACGATCGTCGTATCGAGCCCCTGCATGATGCAGGCGGCGATGACCGTGGCGGTGATCGCCGGCCGGTTGGCGACCGGCGCGGCGCCCTCCCCCCGCTCGGCTCGCGTCAGGGCCACAAGGAAAACCGCAGGAGTGAAACCACGGCGACGATCATCATCGGCTCGGTATCATTTCCCAGAGGTATACAGGCAACGCGCGGCCCTTGTCGCGTGACCACGCAAACGCGGCACGCGGATGCGGTGATCCGGAATGCGCCCTTCACATGTGCGGTGCGGTCGCATAACCGCTATACTCGCCGCTCACCCGCTCTGCTCCTCTCGGGAGAGCTTGGCGGTGCGCGAAACATTGGGACCATTCCGGACGATCCGGCAACCCACCGACGGAGGACGCCATGCATCTGATGTATTTCACCGAGCAGCCGATGTCGGCCTATCCGTCGGATATCGGGCTTGCCACCGGGCATACCGCGCTGATGTTCTCAAACAAGTATTTCGACCCCATCGCCGGCAGCCGGCTCTACAACGAATATCTCGAGCATTACATCATGGTCGACGAGCTCGGGTTCGACGGCATCATGCTGAACGAGCACCACAATGCGCCGTTCTGCATGCAGGCGAAGGCCAATATTTTCGCTGCGATTCTGGCCGCGGTGACGACGAAGGTGAAGATTGTCATGCTCGGCAATCCGCTGCCCTTGGCCGAGAACCCGGTCAGGCTCGCCGAAGAATTGGCGATGATCGACATGATCTCGAAAGGGCGCCTCGTTTCAGGCTTTGTCCGGGGCGGCGGCCAGGAGCAGCTCGCCAATAACGTCAACCCGGCCTTCAACCGCGAGCGCTTCGAGGAGGCCCACGATCTGATCGTCGCCGCCTGGACGCGCGAGGGCCCGTTCCGCTGGGAGGGCACGCACTACCAGCACCGCGTCGTCAACCCGTGGGCGGTGCCGCTGCAAAAGCCCTATCCGCGGGTGTGGATCCCCGGGGTCATCAGCCCCGAGACGATCCTCTGGGCGGCGAGCCGCGGCTATCCGTACATCGCGCTCAATACGCCGGTCGAGCGGACCAAGCAGATCTGGCAGATCTACGACGAGGCCGCCGCCCAGGCCGGCTTTCAGGGCGGCCCCGAATATCACGGCCTCCTGAAGCAGATCCACGTCGCCGAGACCGAGGAAAAGGCGATCGAGAACGCCGCTCAATTCCGCTGGATGCAGGGCGAGTTCACCGGCCTTGCGCACCCGGTGTGGTCGACGCCCTCGGGTTATGGCAGTCCGGTCAACCGGCGCGCGTTCGTCGAGTTCGCCTCAGGCCGCGCCTCCAACCCGCGCGGCCGGCCGTCCTTGGAAAAGCAGATGGAAGAGTTGATGATCATCGCCGGCACCCCGAAGCAGGTGATCGCGAAATTGCGCCTCCTTCTGGAGGAGACGCGACCCGGCATTCTCGGCCTCTGGGGCAATGATGGTACGGTGACGCACGAGGACGCCAAGACCTGCATCCGGCTGATGGGCGAGGAAGTGTTGCCGGCGGTGCGCGAGATGGCCAAGGAATTCGACCTGAAGGACCCGTTCGAGACCAATCAGCCGGTCAGCGTCGACTATCTGCCCGGTCTCAATCAGCCGGCGCGGGCGGCCGCAGAGTGAGAAAAATCAACACCGGGAGGTTGTGATGAACCAGAGCGATTTCGAAAGCGATCTCAAGCGCGAGGGGTATGAGGTCTTCTACGGCGGGTTGCGCGCCGACCACATCAACCCGGACCACACCCATGACTGGGATGCCCGGGTCATGGTGATCGGCGGCGAGATCACGCTGACCCGGGCTGGCCGGGCCGAGACCTTCCGTGTCGGCGACAGCTGCGCGGTCCGGGCTGGCGAAGTCCACGCCGAGCAGGTCGGTCCGCAAGGCGTTGCCTACATCGCCGGACGCCGCACCGCGGGGTAGCGGACCGGCTGCCGGTCCGTGGCACCCAAACCGATCGCGTTTAAACGTCATTCCCGCGAAAGCGGGAACCCAGGGGAAACTCTGTGCTGCCGGCCCTTGACCCCCGCTTTCGCGGGGGCGACGCGTGGGGTGGTCTGTTCAAAACCGACTGCGCGCTATGCCGCGAATATTTCGCCGAGGTGGCGGATCGAACCGAGGGCCTGCTCTTGCGCGAGCCCCGGCCACTGGCAGCGCATGATGAAGTGATCGACGCCGAGGAGCTCGCGGTAGCGGACGATCTCCTCCTTTACCGACGCCTTGTCGCCGATGATGAAGCGGTCGCGCGCGAAATCCTCGAACGAGGCGCTCGTCCGGTCCTCGAGGCCCCAGGCGGCGTAGGCGTTGTACTTGTATTCGAGGGGCCCGCGGCATTCCTCGTGCGCCGCCGCATGCTGCGCGCCGACATAGCATTCGACGGTGATCGGGAACTCGTGCGGCGTGCGGCCATATTCCTTCAGCGCGGCGCGGTAGGTCTGCATCAGCGGCGTCAGCTTGGCGAGACCGCCACTGTTGACGATCAGCCACGCATCGCCAATCCGCGCCGCCCGCCTCACCGACACATCGGCCTGCGCGGCGATATAGAGGGGCGGCCCGCCGGCGCGAACCGGCTTCACCCCAATCCCGGCATCGTTGACCGTGTAGAAGCGGCCGTGGTGGCTTACCCGGTCCTCGCTCCATAGCCGGCGCATCAGGCCGATCGCTTCGGTGAACCGCGGGGCGCGCTCCGAAAGCGGGATGCCGAAGGCGTCGAACTCCGGCTGGCGGTAGCCGACACCGAGCCCGAGGATGTAGCGGCCCTCGGTCAGGACGTCGAGCGTCGCGGCTTCTTCGGCGACATGGACGGGATTGAGCGGCGGCAGGATCAAGATGTTGGGTCCGATCGTCATGCCCTGCGCGTGGGCGGCGACGAAGCCCAAGAGCGGGGTCAACTGCAGCATCTGCATCGGCTGGGTCAGCCAGTGATGCGGCAGCCAGAGCGAGGCAAAACCGGCATCGCGCGCCGCGCGCACCTGCGCGACGATTTCAGGGATGCGCGATGCGACATTGTCGCCTTCGGGGAATTGCGTATTGATGAAGAGCTCGACCTTCATGACTGGCATTCCCCTCCCCTACGCGGCGATCCTCTCGGCATGCTGGAGAAAGCGGCGGTTTGGCGCGCTGCGCGGGCGGGTCGCCAGGCGTTCGTGCGCGAGGGACAACGCGACATCGCGCTGGCCGGCGCGGATCGCTGCCTCCACGAGCGTCCAGTTGACGACATCGCGCTGGGCGTGGCTGCCGCCGATCTGCCAGAGATCCATGCGGGTTAGCAGGAGGCGCTCGACGGTCTGGGCATAGGCGCCGCGTTGAAACGCCGATAGCGCCTCGACGACCGGAACCCCGACGGTGCGATAGAGCCGGGCCGCCTCTACTTCGCTCGCCGCCGTCTCGCGCATCGCACCGAGGCGGCGCTCGGCCAGCGCCTCCTGGCCCGAGCGCAATTCGGCCATCGCGGCGTGGATGTCGGCGAAGACGAGGCATTTCCCGTCGGCGTGCCCCGCCCATAAGGACGCCAGATCCCGCCAGCGCTCGCCGATCTCGCAGCCGAGGGTGTCGAGCCGCCACAGCAGCGCCGAGGCGTTGGTGAGGCTCAATGCGATCGGGCGCTGCGTTGCGCAAATCGGGCCGTCATAGAGCGCGAGTGCGGCGTCGTACTGCCCAAGTTCGAGGTGGAAGAGCGCCTTGTGCCACCAGATATGGACCTGGTTCAAATGGCTCGGCCCCGACCACAAGGCCTCGCGCGCCGCCATCCAGCCGAGCCCGTCTTCCGGGCGCCCGGTCATCTCCATGACATGCGCGACGGTGTGATGCGGCCAGAAGCTCGAGGGTTCGAGCTCGGCGGCGGCGCGCGATTCCTCTTCCGCGCGGGCATAGTCCCCGGCTTCCTCCAGCCCGAAGCCGTGGAAGGCAAGCATCGTTCCATACCCCGCCTGCTCTTTCGACCAGAACGGCAAGGCGCGGGCCGAGCGATCGCGCACCCAATGGAAGCGGCCGAGGAACCCGTCGGTCACCGCCGCGCCCTGATGCGCGAGGAGATCCCGGGGATAACGCATCAGGTGGCGATCGAGCACCGCGACGGCGGCCATCCGCGCGCCCTTGCAGAGATGCGAGAGGGCGGCGAGATGCGCTTCCTCGCGCTCGTTCAACTTCAGCTTGCGCGCGGTGTCGACGAGGGCCTGGGCCCGCGGCAGGAAGCCGGGGTCGTTGGCCATCGTGAACACCCAGGCTTTGCCAAGATGCGCCATGGCGCAATCGGGGGCGGCCTCGCGTGCCGCATCGAAGAGCGCGACGGCGTCGCCATCCACAAGGTTGAACGCCCGCACCGCCTGGTCATACGCGGTGACGGCGGCGGCCGTCGCGCCGGAAAGTTGGTGTCCCTGGGCGTCTTGGGTCATGGCTTGGCTCCGTCAACGGATGGACCGCGAAAACCACTCTAGCGTGCGCCACGCGCCGGCTGAAGCGCGAGTGTCGGTGGTGGCGGCGATCGGGGTGGGACGGTCGCCCATGCCGTGAGGGTATGTCAGGGGCGCGCTCAGGGGGACAGTAGTTTGATTGCCGTGGCTTTCCGGGCGGCGCAAGCTCACCGGCAATCGTTGCCGGTCGACGAGAGTGTAGATCAGGGGCCGGGCGGTGCTCACGGCGAAGAGATAGGCAGTATTGCCCAACATTGGGGAGAAATTCGATGAGCGGTCACGGTCACCTCAGCCCGTCGCAAATACGCGCGAAACTCAACCACCCGGTCGTCGACGGCGATGGCCATTGGGTCGAATATGATCCGGTGTTCTCTGAGCAGATGCGCAAGGTCGGCGGGAATAAGGCGGCCGACGGCTATCTCGCCGCGATGCACGCGACCTTGAGCGCGCTGCAGATGGGCACCAAGGAGCGGCGGCGCCGCCAAATCGCGATGCCGGGGTTCTGGACCCGGCAGACCGGCAACACGCTCGACCGCGCCACCGCGATGATGCCGCATCTGTTATACGAGCGCCTCGACGAGATCGGCTCGGATTTCGCGATCATCTACCCGACCGCCGGGCTGCGCCTGCCGCGCATCTCCGATGACGAGACGCGCCGGGCCGTGATCCGCGCCTACAACATCGTTTCGGCCGGCTATTTCAAGGATCTCAGCGACCGCATGACGCCGGCCGCGATCATCCCGATGCATACGCCGGAGGAAGCGATCGCCGAGCTCGAATTTGTGACCAAGCAGCTCGGCTCCAAGGTCGGCATGTTCGGCAGCGCAATGCCGCGGCCGGTGTCCTCGGTGGCGGCCAACGACCCGGATACCGCGCGCCTCGCGGTCGGCTACGAGGTCTTCGGCATCGACAGCCTCTATGATTACGACCCGGTTTGGGAGAAATGCCGCGAGGTGGGAATTGCGCCGACCTTCCATTCGACCGGCAGCAACCAGGCGCTGCGCAATTCGCCGACCAACTTCACCTACAACCACATCGGCCATTTTGCCGATGCGGGGCACGCCGCCGCCAAGGGCATCTTCCTCGGCGGGGTGACACGGCGCTTTCCGGAACTGCGCTTTGCGTTCCTCGAGGGTGGCGTCGGCTGGGCGGCGCAATTGTTCGGCGATTTGATCGAGCATTGGGAGCGGCGCAACGCCAAGGCGCTCGAAAACATGCGCCCGGAAAAGCTCGACCGCGCGCTCCTGATGAGCCTCGTGGAAAAGCACGGCTACTCCGAGATCGCCGCGGCGTTGCGCGAGCGCGACGGGTGGCCCGATCCGGAGCTGCACCTGACCGGCGGCCTCGACGAGCTCGACGATTTTGCCGCCTGCAAGATCACCCGCAAGGAGGACTGGGTCGACCTCTACGCCAAGCCCTATTATTTCGGCTGCGAGGCGGATGACCGGATGAATGCCACCGCGTTCGGCAAGGGCAACCCGTTCGGCTCGCAGCTCAACGCCTTCTATAGCTCCGACATCGGGCATTTCGACGTGATCGACATGCGCGAACCCTTGGCGGAGGCCTATGAGCTGGTCGAGGGCGGGTTCCTGACGGATGACAATTTCCGCGACTTCACCTTCGCCAACACGGTGCGGTTGTGGGGAACCCAAAACCCGCGCTTCTTCGAGGGTACGGTCGTGGCACGCGAAGCCGCCGCGGTGCTGAAAGCGGCGCAAGCGCCGATCCGCGCCGCAGCCGAATAATCGCGACGCCTTCCGCCGGTTCCGGCCCCTCACCCCCTCCCTCTCCCCGTGGACACGGGGAGAGGGAGGGACCCGCGCGCAGCGTGGCAGGGTGAGGGGCGGGCACTGCCATCAGGAATAAGCGATGAAGCCTGAACCTTCAGTGCCGCATCACTGGGATGTGGAAGCCGATGTCGTCGTCGTCGGGTTCGGGGCGGCGGGGGTGGCTGCGGCGGTGACGGCACACGAGCTCGGCGCCAAGGTCGTCATCCTCGAAAAGGCGCCAGAGGGAGAGGAAGGCGGCAACACGCGGGTCGCCGGCCAGGGCTATCTGAATACCTCTTCGGTCGACGACGCCATCGCGTACCTCAACGCGCTCTGTGGACCCTACACCGTGCCGTCGGAGATGGTGCGGGTGTGGGCTGAGGAAATGGGGCAGAACAACGCCTGGCTGCAAAGCCTCGGCGGCGACCCGCAGGAGCATCAGCATCCGCCGGTCGGCATCGAATTCCCCAACCTGCCCGGCGCGAGCTGCGTCCACAAATTCCACGACGGACCGACCTACGGCTATTCCTACACATGGAAACTGTTCGAGCGCCTAGTCAAACAGCGCCCCATCGCCATTCTCTATGAAACGCCGGGGAAGGAGCTGATCCAGCACAATCTCACCCGGGAAATCCTCGGGGTGCGCGCCGAGCGCGGCGAAAAATCGATCTTAGTCAAGGCGAAAAAGGCGGTGGTGCTGACCTGCGGCGGCTTCGAGAACAACCAGGAGATGATCCGCAATTACCTGCCCGGCGTTCCCTATTGTTACACCTCCGGGACGCCCTACAACGAAGGCGACGGCATCACCATGGCGATGTCGGTCGGCGCCGATCTCTGGCATATGAACAATTACGCCGGCCCGTCGATGGCCCTCAAAGTCCCGGAAATCCGGACCTCATTTTCAATGCAGGCGCTCCATTACAGCAAAGTGACCCCGGGCGGCATGATCGTGGTCGGGCCGGACGCCAAGCGCTTTACCGATGAAAAATATAAGACCCGCCACGGGAAAATTCCGGTTCATGGAAGCTGGCTGCCGCTGTCCGTGCCGTGCCCGATGTTTCTGATCTTCGATCACACGATGTTCTCGGCCGGCCCGCTCTATGACATGCATCCGAGCCACGGCTGGACGCAGATCATCGAGCGCTATGAATGGTCGGCGGACAACCGCACCGAGCTGGCGAAGGGCTGGATCAAGTCGGCCGACAGCCTTGCGTCTCTCGCCGCGATGCTGGGGCTCGACGCCGCGACATTGCAGGAGACCGTCAGGGGCTGGAACCGCTCGTGCGACGCCGGGCGCGACGCCGATTTCGGGCGGACCCTGATGCTGGCGCCAATCGTGGAGGCGCCGTTTTACGCGATCGAGCTCTCGCCCTCGATGCTCAACACCCAGGGCGGCCCGCGGCGCAACGAGAAGGCGCAGATCGTGCGGCCCGACGGGTCGACGATCGCGCGGCTCTACAGCGCCGGCGAACTCGGCTCGATCTACAGCTACCTCTACCAGGGCACCGGGAATATCGGGGAATGCCTGGCGTTCGGCCGGGTCGCCGGGCGCAACGCCGCGGCGGAGGAGCGCTGGGGGTAGAATCCGGAAGAATGATCAGGTGAAATCGAACCCCTTCTTCGTCGCCCCCGCGCAAGCGGGGGTCCAGGGCAGGCGATGCGGCGGCTGCCCTGGGTTCCCGCTTTCGCGGGAATGACGGTTCACTGTTACCAATCCCGTTTTAGGGAGGCGGCGATGCGCGCGGTTTGGTACGACCGGCAGGGGGCTGCGGACGAGGTCCTGGTGTGCGGCGAGTTGCCGACACCAGAGGCCGGGCAGGGCGACGTGCGGGTGCGGCTTGAAGCCTCCGGCGTCAACCCGTCCGACACCTCCCGGCGGCGCGGTCCGCCGGCGATGGAGTATCCCCGGGTCGTCACCAACAGCGACGGCGCTGGGATCGTCGACCAGGTCGGCCCCGGCGTCCCCGAGCACTGGCTGGGAAAGCGCGTCTGGCTCTATAACGGGCAGCGCAACGGCCGCTGGCAGGGCACCGCGGCGGAATACATCGCGCTCTCCGTCGATCTGGTGACCGAACTCGCCGACCATGTCTCCTTCGCCGAGGGCGCGACCTTGGGTGTCCCCTGCATGACCGCGCATCGCGCCGTCTTTGTCGCTGGGCCGGTCGAGGGGAAGACCGTTTTGGTGACCGGCGGCGCGGGAGCCGTCGGCCATTACGCGGTGCAGTTGGCCAGCTGGGCCGGGGCTCGCGTCATCGCCACGGTCAGTTCGCCCGAAAAGGCCGAGCGCGCGCGGGCCGGCGGCGCCGCCCATGTCATCGACTACCGCCGCGAGGACGTCGCCGCGCGCCTTCTCGATTTGACCGATGGGGTCGGCGTCGACCACATTGCCGAGGTTGATTTCGGCGGTAACCTCGCCGCCTCGCTTGCCGGCCTGCGGGTCAACGGCAGCATCATGATCTACGCCAGCAATGGCGACCGCGAGCCGCGGCTCCCGGTGCGCGACCTCATGGGGAAAAACCTCGCGGTCTATGCGATGTCGCTCGCCGGGGTTCCCCATGCCGACCGGCGCCGCGCGCAATCCGATATCGCCGCCTGGACGCGTGTCCCCGGCCGCATCCTCTCGGTCGCCGCCCGCTTCCCGCTTTATCAAACCGCCGCGGCGCACAAGGAGGTCGAGCGCGGCGGCAAGATCGGCACCGTCATCGTCGAGCCGCAACGCTGAGCCCAGGTAGACCGCCCGCTTGTCCGACAGCCATCGCCGCCGGTGTGGTAAACTCGCCGTTCGCTTGGTATATCGAGCCGCAGCTTCTATCATTTCTCAGAAACACGGAGGGGAATGGCCATGGCGTACGAAGGCATGATTGCCGAGACGATCTCGATCAGCGGCGACAAGAACGAGCCGATCTCGGCCTATGTGGCGCGCCCGCTCGGGCCGGGGCCGTTCCCGGGGATCGTGCTCATTCATCACGCGCCCGGCTGGGATGAGTTCTACCGCGAGACGACCCGCAGGTTCGCCCATCACGGCTATCTGGCGATCAGCCACAACCTCTATCATCGGGCCGGCGAAGGCAAAGCCGACGATGTCGCCGCCAAGGTGCGCGCCGAGGGTGGGGTGCCCGATGCGCAGGTCATCGGCGACACCGAAGGCGCCGTCCAATGGCTGCGCAACAACCCGACCCATAACGGCAAGGTCGGCGTCTGGGGCACCTGCTCGGGCGGCCGGCAGACCTTCCTCTATGCCTGCCACACGAAGAGCATCGACTGCGCGGTCGAGCTGTGGGGCGGCCGGGTGGTGATGAGCAAGGAAGAGCTCAACCCGAAGCAGCCAACTTCACCGATCGAATTCACCAAAAACCTGTCCTGCCCGCTTTTGGGTCTCTTCGGCAATGAGGACCGCTCGCCCACCCCCGAGCAGGTCAACCAGCATGAAGCCGAGCTCAAGAAGCACGGCAAGCAGTACGAGTTCCACCGCTACGACGGCGCCGGGCACGGCTTTTTCTATTACGACCGGCCGATGTACCGGATCGAGCAGGCGCTCGACGGCTGGCAGAAGGTGTGGGTGTTCCTGCACAAGCACCTGGCCAAGTAACGCCGGTCCCGATGTGCACCTCGATCGTTGAGGTCGTCAGCGCGGACGGCGCCGGCAAGGGCGGTGACGGGTGGTTCAGCCTCACCCATTCGGTGGTGTCCTACGACCACCCGCACCACGCGCTCCTCGAAGAAGCGATCACCATCGACTTCGTCAACGCTGCGCTCGATCCGGGGACCCGCGTCGCCGTCGAACTGACGCTCGAATCGGCCAAGGAGCTGAGCAGCGCGCTGGCGCGGGCGATCGTCGCCGCCGAGATCGAGGAAAGCCAACGGTTTCGTCCGGGAGACCGCTGATGACCGCACGCGTGCCGATGGTGTCCTTGGAGCGCGCCCGCGAGCTCGGCGAGGCGATGGGGATGCCGGCCCGGCGCACCCAGAGCGAAGCGTTTCGCACGGTCGCCAATAATCCCGGTGTCGCCCGGGTCGCGTTCAACCAGTTGATGCAGCTGTTGGAGAACAACAAGTTCGACACCAGGCTGCGCGAACTGATGATCATGCGGATCGGCTGGGTCACGGGGTCGGCTTACGAGTGGACCAACCACTGGCGGGTGGCGACGACCGCGGGGATCCCGCCCGACGATGTGCTGGCGGTGCGCGACTGGCAGAACTCCGCGCGGCTGGGGCCGGCCGACAAGGCGATCCTCGCCGCGACCGACGAATGCCTCGCCGGCAAATCCATCTCGGATGCCGCCTGGGCCGACGTGGCAAAGCACGTCACCGATCCGGGACAGCAGGTCGAATTCATCATCGCCATGGGCAATTGGCTGATGTTTTCGATGCTGTTTCGCAACTTGCGCATTCCGCTGGCCGAGGGGGTGGCGGTGTGGCCGCCCGATGGCCGGGCTTCGCCCGCCGCGCAGGGGTGGGGATAGCACGAACCCCGGTCATATTGGCGCGCGCCGTGCCGGCCCCTCACCCACCCGCTAACGCGGGTCCCTCCCTCTCCCCGTGTCCCGGGGGAGTGGGTTGGGGTGAGGGGCCGGCAGGGGCGGTTCTACCCCATCGAAACCCGTTCTAGCTTCGCCCCGGCCTCCCTCAAAACTCGCCGCTGCGATAGGCATCGTCGAGGCGCTCGGCATCCTCCTCTGACGGTTCCTCCCAGGCGTCGCCGCGGCGGCGCAGCGCGCCGGTAAAGTTGGGCGGGCGCTTCTCGTTGAAGGCCTGGCGCCCCTCCTCGCCGTCGGTCGTCACCTGGATCAGGAGATTGTTGATCAGGTTCTGCACGTGCCAGGCCTGATCGGTCGGCAAGTCGCCGAAGCGGACGACGAATTCCTTCATCATGCGCAGCGCCACCGGCGGCATCGTGACGATATGCCGGGCGATCTTTTCGGCCCGCTCCATCAGCTGCGCGTGCGGCACCACCTCGTTGACGAGCCCGATGCGCAACGCTTCGGCCGCGTCCACCGGATCGTCGGTCAACAGCATCTTCATCGCATCGATATAGCGCAGCTGCTTGACGAGGAGGCTCGCCCCCGGCCCGTGGCCGAGCCAGCCTTGCGTCGTCAGGGCGAACTTGAAGCGCGCGTGCTCGGCGCTGGCGATGCGGATATCGGTCGAGGACAGAAGGATGTAGAGCCCCGCCCCCGCAGCCCAGCCGTTGACCGCGGCGATGACCGGCTTCCAGACGCG
>DASYZD010000371.1:0-12873 GCA_035946655.1 Allostellaceae bacterium
TAGACCCCGCCGCCGCCGCCGGTGATCGAACCCGCACTCTTGTTGGTGACGCTGCCGCCGGCCTGCAACTGCACCGCCACGCCGGCCGCGCTGGCGATCCCGCCCTGGTTCACCACCGTGCCGCGGCCGCTGCCAAGGACCGCGACCCCGGCGACCGCGATCGCGCCGCTTGGCTTGTTGTCGAGGTAGCTGCCGGTCGCCAGCGTCACAGCCATCCCGATCGACCCGGTGTTGATGAGGCTCGCCGGGTCAACGACCAGCTTACCGCCCCCGGTGATCACCCCGGCATTGGTCAAGGTGCCCAGATCGGCCAGCTGTCCGGCGACGCTCAGCGTCTGCCCCGCACCGATCGCGTTGGTGCTGGCCAGCACCCAGCCTGCCCCGGCATCGACCCCGACCGCACCAAAATGGACAAAGCTGCTGCCGAGCCCCGACAGTGTGCCGGTGCCCGCCGCCGAGCCGAGTTCCAGCGTATTGGTCGCGCCGGCGCTGGTGCTGCCGAACGCCTTGCCGCCGAGGTGATAGCCCGGATCGAGGATGAGGCGGCTTGCGCTGGTCCCGCCAAAGCCGATCGCGGTGCCGCTTGCACCCCGGATCGTGCCGGCATCGGTAACCGTGCCGCCGGCTGAAAGTAGGACGCCGCTGGTGGTGCCGGCCGTTCCGGTACTCTCGACGGTGGCGAAATTGATGACGGTTCCGGCGCTGTGCTGGATCTCGACCCCCCAGGCGTAACCGGAGATCAGCGCCGCGGCCGCGCCGCTTTGGCCGTTACTGACGCTGCCGCCGGCATAGAGGCAGACGCCGTCCTTGCCATTGCCGCTCACCACCGTCCCGTAATTGGCGACATTGCCGTTGCCGACGGCGATGAACACCCCATCGAACGCCCCTGAAATCAACGCGTGGGTCGCACCGCTCGGACCATTGACGATGGTGCCGGTGTTGAGCCACACGCCGGTGTCCGCACTTGAGGTAATCGACCCGAAATTGACGACCGTGCCAGCATTGTTTTGGATGTAGACGCCGAACTTACTTGCGGCGATGACCGCGCCGGTCGCGTTGGTGGCGCCGTTGCTAACGCTCCCGCCGGCGCCGAGGTAAACACCAGTGCCGATTGGGGCGGTTGCCGTCGAGGCAATCGTTCCGAAATTGGCGATTGTCCCGGCGCTGCCGCTGATATCGATCCCGGTCTCCGACCCCGTTATCAATGCCGCGGTGGCGCCGCTCGCGCCATTGGTGACGAACCCGCCCGACAACAAATAGACACCGATGCCCTGGCTGCCGATGCTGGCGACGGTGCCCAGATTGGTCACCGTCCCGGCAGGGCCGACGGGGCCGAGAATTCCCGCGACGCCGGCGATCGTCGAGTTGACCTCGACCACGCCGGTCGAGGTGATGGTCAAGGGCGAAGCGTAGTTCGGATAGGTGCCCGGACCGAGCGTGACGGTCTGGGTGATCGTCTGGGTGGTGATTATCGACACGGGGTTCCCCCTGTCAGCAACGCGATACCGACACCCCGGCTGGCGACGCACCTGGTGAGGGTTCGCCGCGCGGCTGATGTGCCGCTAAAGGTTCTCCTCATGCGGTCTCCCCAAAAACAAACGGCACGCTCGCCGCCCGTCCGAGACCCCCGGTATCAGTGGCGGCGTTGTTTGTAAGCGGCCGGTCATGATAATTTGTCGGGTATTGGCGATGCAAGGGGCGGCACGGCCCCGAGCGGGCGTTATGACCCTGTCGCCGCGTTCAAATTCATAACAAAGATGTTTAAACGCCGAGGGCCTGAGACTTTGGTCACATTCGCAGGTGATTTGCGGCTCGTTGGTCCGGAAAGCTTTTTGCTTTTTATCGTTTTGAGAACTGGAAGCTGCGGCGGGCTTTGGCCTTGCCGTATTTTTTGCGCTCGACGACGCGGCTGTCGCGGGTGATGAACCCGCCGTGCTTCAGAATCGGGCGCAGGCCCGGTTCATAGTAAATCAGCGCCCTGCTGATGCCGTGCCGCACCGCCCCAGCCTGGCCGGACAATCCGCCACCCTTCACCGTGCACCACACGTCGAACTGGCCGAGCCGGTCGGTGACGACAAAGGGCTGGTTCAATAGCATGCGCAGGACCGGCCGCGCGAAATAGACCGGGCTGTCGCGCCCGTTGACCTCGATCTTGCCGTTGCCCGGCTTGATCCACACCCGGGCGACCGCGTTCTTGCGCTTGCCGGTGGCGTAGGAGCGGCCGAGTTCGTCGCGTTTCGGCTGGACGTCGGTGGGAACGGCGGCCATCGCCGCTGGCGTGGCCGGGGTCGGCGCCGGCCGCGCCGCCGCTATCGCCTGACGCAGGCTCGCCAAGCCCTGAAACGTTTGTGGCCCGCCACCGCGCTGCGCCGCCGGGCGGCCCGGAGCTTGCTCGGCCGGCGGTTTGTCTTGTGCGTCTTCTGGCGGGTTGTCGTCGGACATCCTCACGCCCTCACATTCTTGCGGTTCATCGCGGCGATATCGAGTGCGGCGGGCTGCTGCGCCGCATGCGGGTGCTCGGGCCCCTTATAGACCCGCAAATTGCGCATGACGCGCCGCCCGAGCGGCCCCCTGGGGACCATGCGTTCGACGGCTTTCAGGATCACCCGCTCGGGATGCCTGCCGGCGAGGATGGCGCCCTTGCTGCGCCCCTTGATCCCGCCGGGATAGCCGGTATGCCAATAGAAGATGTCGGCGGCGCGCTTGTTACCGGTCAATTGCACCTTCTCGGCGTTGACCACGACGACATGGTCGCCGCAATCCATATGCGGCGTGTAGGATGGCTTGTGCTTGCCGCGCAGCCGCGTCGCGATCAGCGTGGCCAGGCGCCCGAGCACGAGCCCGTCGGCGTCGATCAGCAGCCACTTCTTGTCGATATCGGAGGGTTTGGCGGAAAACGTTTTCATCGGGCGCGGGCCTCTTGCGAGCCGTCTGATCTAGGTGATTGCGGCACCCAGATCAAGCAAAAACCGTTTCACAACAAAGCTTTTATATGGTGGTATTATAATACCGTTACTCGCATTCCGCGTTCCCGGCGAAAGCCGGGACCCACTCCCGCCATGGATACCGGCGTCCGCCGGTAATACGGTATAAGGATGCATACGACGAGGCTGGGGGGCGGTGGAGGTGGCGATGGATGCGGCGGGGATTGAACCGGTTCTCTTGGCGGCGCAGGGCGAGGGGGTGTTGCG
This sequence comes from Allostellaceae bacterium, assembly GCA_035946655.1. GTDB lineage: Bacteria > Pseudomonadota > Alphaproteobacteria > ATCC43930 > CGMCC-115725 > DATARH01. The sequence goes on from DASYZD010000371.1 coordinate 3,192, forward strand.
GCTCGTCCTCAACCGGCCGGCGGCGCGCAATGCGCTGTCGGTTGGGCTGATGAGCGCGTTGCAGGAAGCGCTCGACCGCGCCGCCTCGGACGCGGAATGCCGGGTTGTCGTGATCGCCGGCGCCGGGCCCGCCTTCTGCGCCGGCCACGATCTGCGCGAGATGCGGGCTGACAATAGCCGCGCGGCTTACGAGCGGACCTTTGCCCAGTGCAGCCAGTTGATGCTGCAGATCGTCCAGCTGCCAAAACCGGTCATTGCCGAAGTGCACGGCATCGCCACCGCGGCGGGGTGCCAGCTCGTCGCCACTTGCGATCTGGCGATCGCTGCGGCGGACGCGCGGTTTGCCACGCCCGGGGTCAATCTCGGCCTCTTCTGCTCGACCCCGATGGTGGCGCTGACCCGCGCGGTCGGGCGCAAGGCGGCGATGGAGATGCTGTTGACGGGCGACCTCGTCGACGCCGGGAGCGCGCGTGCCTTGGGCCTCGTCAACCGGGTCGTGCCGCCTGCCGAGCTCGGCGCGGCGACGCTGGCGCTGGCGCGCCAGATCGCGTCGAAATCGGCCCTCACGCTGGCGATCGGCAAGGAGGCGTTCTACACCCAGGCCGAGCTCGGCCTGAGCCAAGCCTACGCTTACGCCGCCGAGGTGATGACCCGGAACATGCTCGCCCGCGACGCCGCGGAAGGGATCGACGCCTTCCTGGAGAAGCGCCCGCCGGTGTGGCAGGACGCCTGAGGCGGCAGCGCGGCGAACTGCCGACGCCGCCACCGCCGCGATGCGCCCTCGCCCCGCGGATCAGGGTGATGGTATATCGCCGTCCGATTGCACCCGGCGCGGCCCGCGCCGTCGGGATCGTGGCCTCAGAGCGGAGGGAAATCGATGCGTCACAAGACGATCTATGCCGCAATTTTCGCGGCGATCCCGGTGATCATTGCCGCGGCGCCGGCCTTCGCCGGATACGGCGCGGTCGCCTTTGACGAGAAGGCCGCGAAATACGGGTTCGCCTGGAACGAGGCCACCCAGAAGAGCGCCAACGATGCGGCGTTGCAGGCGTGCAACTCACCCGATTGCAAGGTGGTGATCCCGGTACCGCCGCGCCGCTGCGCAGCGTTTGCCACCGCTGAAACCGGCACTGCCTGGGGCGGCAACGTCAATGCCTCGCGCGACGCGGCCAAGTTGCGCGCGCTCGAAAACTGCCAGAAGCGCGCCCCGGGCAAATGCATCCTGCGCGGCAGCGACTGCAACCGCTAGAGCCGCCGAACGGCGGACGGCCTCGCGAGTTCACCGGAAGGGATAGTCACGATGCGACGCACCACGGCGATCCTGGCGGGTCTGACCGCACTCATCCTGGCGGTTGCGGCGGCGGCGCCGGCCGAAGCCGGGTATGGCGCCATCGCCTACGACCAGAACAGCGGCAAGGAGGGCGCGAGCTTCGACCAGCCCGGCCCGGCCCGCGCCAATGAACTGGCGCTGCAAGCCTGCGCCAGTCCCGAGTGCCGGGTGCATTCGGTGGAGCCCAAGGGCTGCGGCGCGCTGGCGACCAGCGACACGGACCAAGCCTGGGGCGGCGCCGATCGGGAAACCCTTGACGCGGCCAAGCGCGATGCGGTCGCCCACTGCCAAACCCACACCGCCACCGGCATCTGCGCGGTGCGCGTCTCGGGGTGCAATCAATAGGCGGCAAGGGGTTCGGTTCACACCGCGCCGTGATCCCGGCGCCGGCCGGGATCACATTTATTGTTGCAGCGCCTCCGCTCAGGTCCCGATCGCGAGGGGGCTCGAGAGCTTCTTCAAGAGCGCGATAACCGAAAGGGGGGTGAGGCGGCCGGTTTTGGGGTTGTCGTCGCTCGGCACGTTTTCGATCTGCAGGGTGAAGCGGGCGGCGTCGGCCTCGACTTCGATCCGGTGAATGTTGCGGGTGACCGCCGGGTCGGCCCAGATCTCGATCGTCGTCCGGTCGGGGCCGATCCCGGCGAGCGCGAGCGCCGCGGCGACATTGACATTGGCGGGAAAACCCCGCGCCGCCTCGCGCGCGGTGCCGGTGAAGACGCGCAGCGGCCGGTCGAGGCCGGCGACGGAAATTCCGTGCGCGACCAGATAGGGGGCGCCGTCGAGCCCCCCCGGCGGCTTGCGCGTAATCATGTGGACGCGCGAAATTTCGCCCTGCGCGGCGGCCTGCACCGCGTCGAGGCCCAACAGCGCCCCGGTCGGCACCAGGATGCGGCCACCCGTGCGGCGCACGAGATCGATGAGGTCGAGATTGTCGAGGAGCGCGCCGCACGAGAGGACGATAAGGGTGCGCCCGGCCGCCAGCGCCGGCTCGGCGATGTCGCGCAACAACGCGGCCGGGGCGCATTCGACGATGATCTCGGCCACCTCCGCGAGCCGCGCGAGCGGCAACACCGGCACCCTGTGGGCGAAGCCGGCCATCGCCCGCTCGGCGCGCGCCACATCGTGGGCCGAGACCGCGGCGAGCGCGAGCCCGTCGATGCCGCGATCGAGCGCCTCGGCGACGACCCTGCCGATCGCGCCGAACCCGGCGATGGCGACGCGCTGCACGATGTTCCGCCCCAACCCAAAGCCTAGCGCGGCGCGCCCTCGACGATTAACAGGCGCGAGTTTGCCGCGCGCTCCCGCAACGGCTTGATTTCGGCGTAGGCCGGCGAGCTGTAAAAGCGCTCCGCATCTGCAACACTGTCGAACTCGATAACGATGATGTTGCCAACCGGTATCGGCCCTTCCTTGGCGCTTGCCTTGCCGCGCACGATCGCGCGGGCGTTGTGGGAAGCGAGCATCGGGCCGACCTTGGCACGGTATTCCTGGTACACCGCCGGATCGGTAACCTCGACCTCGACAATAATATAGCCGGGTGTGGGCATGATATCCTCCCTATGGTTTGAGCCAATGGCCGGCGGCGCGCCTCCGCAAGATTAGCTACGGCGTGCCGGCCGCGAAAGCGCGCCGCCTCTAACCTCAATACGATTTCGGCAGCCCCAGCACGCGCTCGCCGATATGCGACAGGATCAGCTGCGCCATGACCGGGGCGATGCGGGCGATCTGGGCTTCGCGGAAATAGCGCTCGACGTGGAATTCCTTGGCGTAGCCCATCCCGCCGTGGGTCAGCATCGCGGTCTCGCAGGCGCGCGCGCCGGCTTCTCCGGCGAAATACTTGGCGGCGTTAGCGTAGGCCCCGACGGTCCCCGGTTCCTCGTGGGCGTCGTAGGCGGCCGCCGCGCGCAACACCAATAATTCGGCCGCTTCCAATTCGACCCAGCGCTCGGCGAGCGGGTGCTGAATGCCCTGGTTCTGGCCGATCGGGCGGCCGAAGACGATGCGCTCGCCGGCATATTTGGCGGCCCGCGCGAGGGCGACCCGCCCCAACCCCACCGCCTCGGCGCCAATCAGAATGCGCTCGGGGTTCATCCCGTGGAGGATATACTGGAAGCCCTTTCCCTCTTCGCCGATGCGGTCCTCGAGCGGCACCTTGAGGCCGTCGATGAACAGCATGTTCGAATCGACCGCGTGGCGGCCCATCTTGGGGATCTCGCGAACTTCAACCGCGCTGCGGTCGAGGTCGGTATAAAAGAGGGTCATGCCGGCCGAGGGGCGGGGCGAATCCTCAAACGCGGTGGTGCGGGTCAGGATCAGCATCTTCTCGGTGACTTGCGCGGTCGAAGTCCAGATCTTGCGCCCGGTGATCGTGTAGCCGTTGCCCTCCCGGACCGCGCGGGTCTTGAGCCGCGTGGTATCGAGCCCGGCATCGGGCTCGGTGACCGCGAAGCAGGCTTTTTCGTTGCCGGCGATGAGCGGCGGCAGAAAGCGCTGCTTCTGCTCGTCGGTGCCGAACACGACGACCGGGTGGAGGCCGAAGATGTTCATGTGCACGGCGGATGCGCCGGAAAACCCGGCGCCCGATTGCGCGACGGCCTGCATGACGACCGCCGCCTCGGTGATGCCAAGCCCGGCGCCGCCGTAAGCTTCCGGCATCGCCACGCCGAGCCAGCCACCTTCGGCCATCGCCCGGTGGAATTCGTGCGGGAAGCCGCCGTCGGTGTCTTTCTTCAGCCAATAATCGTCGCCAAAGCGCTCGCAGAGCCGCGCCACCGCGTCGCGGATCTCGAGCTGCTCGGGGGTGAGGGCGAAGGTCATTCCCGCTCCTCAAGTGCTCGCAACCGTTCGTTGAAACGTTGGTGCTGGCGCACCATCGCGCGCATCTCGGTCAGCATGTCGGTATCCCGCTCGTCGCGCCGCGTCCCATCGCGGTCAAGGCGCAAAACGATCGCGGTCAGCACCCCCATCTGATCAACCAGCGGACGCACCTCGTCACGCAATCCGCCTATCTGTCGCGACAGAAATTCGAGGGTGATCGGCTGATCAGACATCGGAACCCTGCTATTTGTCATTCGGGCGGAGCGGCGAAAGGCCGGACACCGGCCGCTCGCGACCGTCGTCACTGTCCTTTATACATGTGTCGACTATACATCTGTCGACGCGAATTTGCGGCCAGCGAAACCGCGTTAACCGGATTATATTCTATGCTGGGGTACACCGCGGAGCACGCTCTTGCCGCTCGACACCGTTTACACCGTCTGCCCGCATGACTGCCCGAGCGCTTGCGCGCTCGCGGTGGAGCGGATCGACGGCATGCAGATCGGGCGGGTGCGCGGCGCCGAGGGTCAGTCCTACACGCAAGGGGTGGTGTGCGCCAAGGTCGCGCGTTATGCCGAACGCCAGCATCATCCTGAACGTCTCTCGGTGCCGCTGCGCCGGGTCGGCGACAAGGGCGGCGGGCGCGAGGCGTTCCGCCCGATCTCGTGGGAAGACGCGCTCGACGCGGTCACCGAAGGGCTGACCCGCGCGGCGCAGCGCCACGGGCCCGAGACCGTGTGGCCCTACTACTACGCCGGCACCATGGGGCGGGTGCAGCGCGACGGCATCAACCGGCTGCGTCACGCGATGGGCTATTCGCGCGAATTGTTGACGATCTGCAATTTCCTGACCGATGCCGGCTGGCTCGCCGGGGTCGGCGCCAGGCGCGGGGTCGACGCCCGCGAGATCGCCCGCTCCGACCTCGTCGTTGTGTGGGGCGGCAACCCGGTGTCGACCCAGGTCAACGTGATGACCCATATCGCGCAAGCAAGGAAAGAGCGCGGCGCCAAGCTCGTCGTCGTCGACCCCTACCGCACCGGCACCGCCGAAGTTGCCGACATGCATCTGGCGCCCTTACCCGGCACCGACGGCGCGCTCGCCTGCGCGGTCATGCATGTGCTGTTCAAGGAGGGCTACGCCGACCGCGCCTACCTTAAGCGCTATGCCGACGATCCCGCGGGGCTCGAAGCCCATCTCGAAACGCGCGACCCGTTATGGGCGTCGCGGATCACCGGGCTCAGCGAGGCGGAGATCGTCGAATTCGCGCGGCTCTATGGCCGCGCTCCGCGCAGCTTTATCCGGGTCGGGTATGGGTTTTCGCGCTCGCGCAACGGGGCGGCGCAGATGTTCGCGGTGACCTGCCTGCCGACCGTTACCGGCGCCTGGCAATATGAAGGCGGCGGCGCGCATTATTCGAACCATGGCGCGCTGCCGCTAAACCTGACGATGATCGAGGGGCTCGATGTCGTCAATCATCGCACCCGCATTCTCGATCAGTCGCGGATCGGCCCGATCCTCACCGGCGACACGCGCGACCTCGGGCAAGGCCCGCCGGTGACCGCGCTCTTCATCCAGAACACCAACCCAATGGTGGTGGCGCCCGAATCGGGGCTGGTCCACGCGGGCTTCCGGCGCGACGATCTCTTCGTCTGCGTCCACGAGCAGTTCCTGACCGAGACCGCCCAGATGGCCGATATCGTGCTGCCGGCGACGACGTTTCTCGAGCACGACGACATCTATACCGCCGGCGGCCACCATTTTCTGCAGATCGGCCGCGCCGTCTTGCCGCCGCACGGCGAATGCCGCTCGAACCACGACGTGATTTGCGGCCTGGCCGAGCGCCTCGGCGCCCGCCACCCGGGCTTCCGAATGACCGCGTTCGAGCTGATCGAGGAATTGCTGCGCGCGAGCGGATTGCCCGGCCCCGACACGTTCGAGGAAGGGGTCTGGCTCGATTGCTGGCCGGGGTTCGAAAAGGGGCATTTCCTCGACGGCTTTGGCCATCGCGACCAGAAGTTCCACTTCCGCGCCAATTGGGCCGTGCTCGGCGCCGAGCACCGGCGGCTGCCGGCCTTCCCCGACCATGTGCGAGTCATCGACGACGGCGATCCCGAGCGCCCGTTCCGCCTCGTGCCGGCGCCGTCGCGCTCGTTTCTCAATACCAGCTTCAACAACCTGGCTTCCGGCATTGCCCGCGAGGGGCGGCCGACCGCGCTCGTCCATCCCGATGCGCTGAAGGGCCTCGGCATCGCCGACGGCGCGCGCGTCCGCATCGGCAATCGGAAGGGCAGCGTCGTCGTCCATGCCCGCGCGGCCGGCGGGATGCAGCCGCGCACCGTCGTCGTCGAGGGGCTGTGGCCGAACCACGCGTTTGAGGAGGGGATCGGCATCAATTTGCTGACCAGCGCCGATCCGGGCCTCCCCGGCGGCGGCGCGGTATTTCACGACACCTCGGTCTGGGTGAGGCCGGCATGAGCGACGATAAACGCCACCTGCCGGCCGCGAAGCCGGGCGAGGGTTCCGCCGAGGTCGACGCCTTTCTGCGCGATCTGCAGCGCGCCCCGAAGCCGCCCCCTTCGGGCACACGCGGACGCCTCATTTTTGCCCTCGACGCGACGGCGAGCCGCGAGCCCTCCTGGGACCGCGCCTGCCGGATCCAGGGCGAGATGTTCGAGGCGACGGCGGCCTTGGGCGGGCTTGACGTCAAGCTCGTCTATTACCGCGGCTTCAACGAATGCAGGGCCAGCCGGTGGATGTCGAATGCCGTCGATCTGCACCGGGTGATGCGTGCCGTTTCCTGCCTCGGCGGCGAGACGCAGATCGAGCGGGTGCTTGCCCATGCCATCGCTGAAACCAAGCGGCAGCGGGTCGGCGCCCTCGTCTTTGTCGGCGACGCGATGGAGGAAAATGTCGATCGGTTGTGCCAGCTCGCCGGCGAACTGGGCCTCAACGGCGTGCCGATCTTCCTTTTTCACGAAGGCAATAACCCGATCGTCGCGCGGGCTTTCCAACAAATGGCGAAGCTGTCGCGCGGCGCCTATCTGCGCTTTGATCTGGCGAGCGCCAGCCGTCTCAAAGACCTGTTGGGCGCGGTCGCGGTCTATGCCGCCGGCGGCTATCGCGCGCTCAGCGCCTATGGCGAGAAGAAAGGCGGCGAAGTCTTGCGGCTGACCGCGCAATTAGAGCGCTGATGCTCCCCCTTCTCGGCGGCTTTGCGATCCTCATTGGGCTCCTGCTGCTCGGCTATCTGTTCGTCAATGCCGACCCGGCTCGGCTCGCGCGGATCGTCAAATGGACCGCCATCATCGTCGCGGTCCTGGTGGTGATCGCGCTCATCTGGTCGGAACGCTTCGCGATGCTGCTGACGCCACTGGCGATGCTGCTGCCGATGTGGCGCCGGGTACGCTCGATGATGAGCGGCATAAGCGGCCCTTCGGGCGCCCGCGACTCCACGGTCGAAACCCGGTTCATCCGCATGACCCTCGACCACGATACCGGGGCGATGAGCGGCACCGTGCTGGAAGGCCGCTTTGCCGGGATGCGGCTTGAAGAACTGCGCCCCAATGAATTGCTGGCCGTGTTGCGCGAGTGCCGGGCCGAGGACGAGGACGCCGCGCGGCTCCTGGAAGCCTATCTCGACCGCGTTCGCTCCAACTGGCACGACGAAATGGCGGGCGACGAAGCGCGGACGGCGCCGCCGCCGAACGCCCCCGACGTCACGGTCGAGGAGGCCTATGCCATTCTCGGCCTCGCGCCGGGCGCCGATGCGGCGGCGATCAAGGCGGCGCACCGTCGCCTGATGAAGCAGCTCCACCCCGATCACGGCGGCACCGATTACCTCGCCACCAAGATCAACCGCGCGCGCGACGTGCTGCTCAAACGCTAGGCGCTGCGCTCACGTTTCTGATTGCGTCGTCTGCGCTCCCTGCAATGACGATGACCTTGCGGATTGAGTAAATCTGCGGTCTGTGGCGTTTGGAGGTGTAGGCTGCGCGGTTGGTTGCATTGCCGGTCCGGAAAGGGCTATGGCAATAGTTCTCGCCGCGACGCGGGAGCCCGCGATCGAGGAGTTCCATGCCGAAGCCCGTGCGCAAGGCGGTTTTTCCGGTGGCCGGTCTCGGCACCCGCACGCTCCCGGCAACCAAGGCGATGCCGAAGGAGATGCTGACGGTCGTCGATAAGCCGCTGATCCAGTACGCGGTGGAGGAGGCGAAGGCGGCCGGCATCGAACAGTTCTATTTCGTCACCGGGCGCGCCAAGAGCGCGATCGAGGACCATTTCGACCTTTCCTTCGAACTCGAGGCGACGTTGCGCGAGCGCGGCCGCAGCGAGCTTCTCGACGAACTGCACGCCTGGCTGCCCGCCCCCGGCGACATCGCCTTCACCCGCCAGCAGCTGCCGCTCGGGCTCGGCCATGCGGTGTGGTGCGCGCGCCATCTGGTGGGCGAGGAGCCGTTCGCTGTGCTCCTGGTCGATGACCTGATGGTCGGTGAGCCGCCCTGCCTCAAGGAGATGATCGACGCCTATGAGACGACCGGCGGCAATCTCGTCGCCGTCATCGAGGTCCCGCGCGAAGACACCAAGCGCTACGGCGTTCTCGATGTCGTCGCCGACGAGGGGACCCTGGTGCGGGCGAAGGGGGTCGTCGAAAAGCCCGACCCCGCGGTCGCGCCGTCGAAGCTGACGATCATCGGGCGCTATATCATCCAGCCGGAAATCTTTCGGCATCTTGAGCGGGCAACGCCCGGCGCGGGCAACGAGATCCAGCTGACCGACGGGCTCGACCGGCTGATCGCCGACGGCCAGCCGTTCTACGGAATGCGCGTCGCCGCGCGGCGTTTCGATTGCGGCGACAAGCTCGGCTATCTCGAAGCCAATGTCGCGCTCGGGCTGGCGCATCCCGCGCTCGGCGCCCAGTTCCGCCGCATCCTCGCAACCTACCTTTGATCGGTCCTGGCCATGCCGCATCGTTTCGATCCAACGATCCTGCGCGAATATGACATCCGCGGCATCGTCGGCACGACACTGTTTCCGGCCGACGCCCGCGCACTCGGCCGGGTGTTCGCCGAAATCCTTGCCGAAGCCGGCGGCCGGCGGGCCGCCGTCGGCTATGACGGCCGGCTGACTTCGCCCGAATTCGAGGCTGCGCTTGTCGAAGGGCTCGCCGAGGGCGGGGCCGACGTTGTGCGCATCGGCCGCGGGCCGACCCCGATGCTCTACTACGCCGCGGCCACCCTCAAGGTCGATGGCGGCATCATGGTCACCGGCTCGCACAACCCGCCCGACCATAACGGCTTCAAGATCGTGCTCGGCGGCAAGCCGTTTTTCGGCGAGGCGATCCAGAAACTCGGGCAGCGGGCGCTCGCCCTCGGCCCCGCTCGCGCGACGCGCGGTCGGGTCGAACGGCACAGCGTCTTCGATGATTACGTGGCGCGGCTGGCCAAGGATTACGACGGTACCCGGGCGCTCGCGGTCGCCTGGGATTGCGGCAACGGGGCGACCGGCGAAGTTGTCGCCGGTCTCGTATCGCTGCTG
>DASYZD010000372.1:0-3867 GCA_035946655.1 Allostellaceae bacterium
AGCGATATCGAGCCCGAGATCGAGGATTGGGGCGCTGTGAGTGATCCAGCCGGACGAGATCAGGTCGACCCCGGCCGCGGCGATCGCCGGCGCGCTCTCGCGGGTGATGCGTCCCGAAGCTTCGGTCACCGCGCGGCCCGCGACCATCGCGACGGCGCGGCGCAAGGTGTCCGGGTCCATGTTGTCGAGGAGCACCGCGTCGACCCGGTGCTCCAACGCCTCGGCGAGCTGGTCGAGCGTATCGACCTCGAGCTCGATCTTGACGAGATGCCCGGCATGGGCGCGCGCCCGTTCGAGTGCCTCGCCGACGCTGCCGGCAACGGCGATGTGGTTGTCCTTGACCAACATCGCATCGTCGAGGCCGAAGCGGTGGTTGGCGCCGCCGCCCAGCCGCACCGCCTCCTTTTCGAGGATGCGCAGGCCCGGCGTTGTCTTTCTCGTGCACACGATCCGCGCCCGGGTGCCCTCGATCGCATCGACCAGCGCGCGGGTCGCGGTGGCGACGCCGGAGAGCCGGCATACGAGGTTGAGCGCGGTACGCTCGGCCGCCAGCACCGGCCGCGCCCGGCCGCCGATGCGGGCGACGCTCTCGCCGCGCTCGACGCGGCTCCCATCGCCGCGCAGACGCTCGATCTTGAGCGCGGGGTCGAGGAGTTCGAAGGCAAGGAGCCCGGCCTCCAGCCCGGCGAGGATGCCCGGCTGGCGCGCCACGATGAGCGCATCGATCGGCGCATCGGCGGGGACGATCGCGTCTGATGTGATGTCGCCGGCCCGCCCCAGATCTTCGAGAAGCGCGGCGCGGACGATCGGCTCGATCAGAATGCGCAACATCGGTTCAACCCCCGCTGTCGTTCTCCCCGGGCTTGACCTGGGATCCCAAGAAGATGTCAGCCGATTTCCAGCATGCGCTCGACGGCGCGGCGCGCGCGGCCAGCGATCTCGGGGGCGATCGTCACCTCGTGGGTCATCGTTTCGAGCGCGTGGCGGATGTTCGCGAGGGTGATCCGCTTCATATGCGGGCACAGATTGCACGGCCGAATGAAATCGAGCTCGGGGTACTGCAGCGCGACGTTGTCGCTCATCGAGCATTCGGTCAGTAGCACGACCCGGGCGGGCCGCTTCTGCCCGACATAATCGGCCATTGCCGCGGTCGAGCCGGCGAAGTCGCATTCGGCGACGACCTCGGGCGGGCATTCCGGATGAGCCAAGACGGTGATGCCGGGATGGGTTTCGCGCAGGCCGCGGATGTCTTCCGGGGTGAAGCGCTCGTGGACCTCGCAATGGCCCTTCCAGGCGATGATCTCGACCTTGGTCTCTTTCGCGATGTTGCGGGCGAGGTATTCGTCGGGAAGCATGATCACTTTGGGCGCGCCCAGCGCCTCGATGATCTTCCTGGCATTGCCGGAGGTGCAGCAGATGTCCGATTCCGCCTTCACCGCGGCCGAAGTGTTGACATAGGTGACGATCGGCACCCCGGGATGGCGCTCGCGCATCAGGCGGACATCGGCCGCGGTGATCGAGGCGGCGAGCGAGCAGCCGGCGCGCATGTCCGGGATCAGCACGGTCTTTTCCGGGTTGAGCAGCTTCGCCGTCTCGGCCATGAAGTGCACCCCGGCCAAGACGATAACCGCGGCATCGGTGCGCGCCGCCTCGCGGGCCAGCGCGAGCGAGTCGCCGACGATGTCTCCGACCGTATGGAAGATGTCGGGGGTCTGATAATTGTGCGCCAGGACGACCGCGTTCCTCTCGCGCTTCAGCTTAAGGATCGCGGCGATGTCTTCGGCGAGCAGCGGCCATTCAATGGGCGGCACATGGCGCTCGACCCGGCTGTAGAGTTCGGGCAGCGGCATCGACGGAGCCGGGCGGGGGATGATCGTATCAGGCAAACGTGGCTGCATCAATTATACTCTCTTTGAGCATTACTGGGGCCCGGAAAAGCCGGGCGGTACCCCGTCCGGCCAGCGCCTCCTCGGGGAGGGCTTATACTGGATATGAGTATAAGGGCGAAACCCGCTGCGTCAACCCCCCGCGCGCGACCACTGCACATGGCAGACCGGCATCGGCGATTGTGCCGCTGGCGGCGCCTTCAGATTAGATGGCTGTCGCCCGCCTTCCAGCGCGCAGGCGCAGGCCCGGGGCGGGGCGCTCGAGGAGGACTTCGCGGCGGAAGCGGACGAGGCGCGCCGGCCGGCCGCCGGTCTGAGCGCTCACTTGCCCGGTCTCCTCGACGAGGCCCTGCTGCTCCACCAGGCGGCGGAAATTCTGCTTGTGCAGCTTGACGCCGGCGAGCGCCTCCACGGTGCGTTGCAATTGCAAGAGGGTGAAGGCGGGCATCATCAGCTCGAAGACAACCGGGCGGTACTTGATCTTGCCGCGCAGCCGGCCGATCGCGGTCGCCAGGATGCGGCGATGGTCCGAGGCCATCGCCACCCCGGTGGAGCTGCCCCCGGCACTCCGGTCGAGCGTCGCCGCCGGCCGGCCGGGGATGCGCGCCGCCTCGGCGACGAGCCCGGCTTCGTAGAGGAGCTCGTAGCGCTCGAGCACCAGTTCCTCGTTCCACGACGCGCCGTGCCGGCCGAATGCGAGACCGAGCCGCTCCTCGCGCAGATGCCGTTCGAGTTCGCCGCCGGCCTCCGATGCCCACCCCGCGAGCCGCGCCTCGATCGGTTCGAGCAGGGCGGGCTTGCCTTGGCGCCAATCCTCCCACGGGAAATAACGATACCAGCTGCGCCATTCCGCATCCGCCGACCCGGCGGGGCGAGCTTCGCGCGCCAGCGCCAGATAGGCGACGACGAGGGCCGGCAGCGCCAGGCTGGTTTCGCCCGCCCCGTCAACGATCGCCCGGTCGCGGTCGCCAAAGGTGTAAAGCTGCTCGACATAACCGAGCGTTTGGCTGGTTTGCCGCTCGACCCAGGCGCGCAACCCGATCTCGAGCGTGCGGTGCTCGGCTTCGAGGGGGCCCGAGGGTAGGGCCTCGGCCGTCTCGCCGGCGCCGCGCCCGGTGGCGAGGCGGATCGTCAGCACCCGCGGCTCCTGCACGCTGGCCGCGACAATCGCCGCGCACAAACCGATCGATAGCGCGGCGCCGGGCCCGGCAGCTGCCGGCTCGCCGAGGGTCCGTCGCAGGGGCGATGCGGCTGCGCGAGGTTTGGGCATCTAGCCCGCCGTGATGTGGCTCCGGAAGCTCAGCGGGTCGCCGATGAAGCGGATCGGCTCAAAGCTGCCGCCGGTGCCGCGCACCACGATCGTACCGTAACCGAGGATGCGGCCGAGGATCGATTGGTCGACCCCGACCGTTTCGACTTTCGAGCGGTTCATTTCCATGCTGTGACGCTGGAAGATGCCGGTTTTGTAGATGACCCGCCGATCGGTCACCGCCAGCTCGGTCGTCGATCGCCGGATCACCGCGTCAAGCCCCGAGACCAGCGCCAAGAGCCCGAGCAGCGCCGCGATGATGTTGAGCGCGATCTGCGCCGTCGGCTCGGCAACGGCTTTCGCGGCAATCAGGCTCAGGACCGCCAGGATCACCAGCAGGATCGCCCGCAGATAGACCAGCCAGTGGAGGCTGGTGGCGTAGGTCACCGTTTCGCCGGGCTGCAGCACCTGGTCGACATATTTCATGGCATGCCGCCTTGATGCCCGGCGCGGCGCGAGCGGCTCCTCATCATGATGCGATCTCCTGCGCTGCGTTACGCGCATTGTGCTGCGCAACGCGGGCGGGGTCAAAGATCGCGAGCCGTCAGGCGTCTCGCCGCGCGAAATCGATGCGCGGATCGATCAGCATATAGGTCAGATCGCTGATCAGCTTGAGCGCGAGCCCGATCAGCGTGAACACATAAAGGGTTCCAAACATGATCGGGTAATCGC
>DASYZD010000373.1:0-6704 GCA_035946655.1 Allostellaceae bacterium
TGAAGGAGCGCAATTTGGCCACCCCGCCTTGGATGGAGGGGTGAGTTACGTTAGAGCAAAATTCACGACCATCCCGGCGAAGGCCGGGACCCATTGCGCGGCTCTGCGATGTTCTTCGTGTATCTGCTCGCCAGCAAGCCATACGGCACGCTGTACATTGGATGGACCACCAACCTGTCGCGCCGGGTATGGGAGCACAAAAACAAGCTCGTGCCCGGGTTCACGACGAAATACGGGGTGAATCGGCTCGTTTGGTTTGAGATTCACGATGACCGGGACGCGGCGTTGCGCCGTGAAAAGCAGATCAAGGAATGGAAGAGAGACTGGAAAATCAATTTGATCGAGTCCAAAAACCCGCATTGGATTGATCTCTACCAGGACCTGTCGGTATAGGCTTGTCACAAGCAAGTTGGGACCTCCAGCGACTGACGAATGGATCCCGGCCTTCGCCGGGATGGTGTCGATGGGAAAAATCGAGGCTCCGCAATGACGGAACTGATCTTCCGCGACGATGCGTATGCCCGCTCCTGCGCGGCCCGGGTGGTCGGGGCCGATGAGCGCGGCATCCGGCTCGACCGCACCGTGTTCTATCCGACCGGCGGCGGCCAGCCCGGCGATACCGGTACCTTGCGCCTCGCGTCGGGGGCGACGATCGCGATCGTCGACGCGTTGAAGGGGGTGGGGCCGGACGAGGTCATCCATGTCCCGGCCCCCGGCAGCGCCCTGCCCGAGCCCGGCAGCGAGGTCACCGCCGAACTCGACTGGGATCGCCGGCATCGCCTGATGCGCATGCACACCTGCCTCCACCTCCTGTGCGCCGTCGTGCCCGGAGCGGTCACCGGCGGGCAGGTGTCGGACGGTCGCGGCCGGCTCGATTTCGACGTGCCCGGGTCGAGCCTCGACAAGGAGGCGATCGCCGCCGGGCTCAACGCGCTGATTGCCGCCGGGCATGGCGTGAGGCCACGCTGGATCAGCGATGAGGAGCTGGAGGCCCATCCCGAACTGGTGCGCACGATGTCGGTGAAGCCGCCGACCGGCGCCGGCCGGGTGCGGCTCCTCGAGATCGCCGGCCCCGATGGCCAGATCGACCTGCAGCCGTGCGGCGGTACCCACGTCAAGAACACCGCCGAGATCGGCCCGGTGAGGATCGGCAAGATCGAAAACAAGGGCCGCCAGAACCGCAGGATCAATATCGCCTTCGCGGAGTAAAGAGGGGGAAAGCCGATGCCCTACGCCCGCCCCGATGCGCTCGTCAGCACCGAGTGGCTCGCCGCGCATCTCGCCGACCCGCACGTCCGGGTGCTCGACAGCTCGTACAAGCAGCCTGGCGTCACCCCGACCGCCCGGGCCGATTACGACGGCGGCCACATCCCCGGCGCGGTGTTCTTCGACATCGACGATGTCGCCAAGCCCGGCACCAGCTTGCCGCACATGATCCCCTCGGCCGAACGCTTCGCGGCGAAGATGGCGGAGCGCGGCATCGGCAATGACGACCGGGTTATCGTCTACGACAGCGCCGGCCTCTCCTCGGCCGGGCGCGCGTGGTGGATGCTGCGCCTCTTCGGGCATCACAACGTGGCGCTCCTCGATGGCGGGCTGCCGAAGTGGCGGGCCGAGGGGCGCCCGCTCGAGACCGCCGCGCCGGCCATCCCGCCGCGCCGTTTCGTCGCCCGCTTCGACCCCGCGCTGGTGCGCGACAAGCGGGCGCTCCTCGCCGACCTCGCCCGCACCCGCGAGCAGGTCGTCGATGCCCGGTCAGCCGGCCGCTTCGACGGCACCGCCGAGGAAACCTGGCCCGGGCGGCGGCGCGGTCACATTCCGGGCAGCCGCAATCTGGCGTTCGACCGGGTCACCGACCCGCGTAGCCATCAGCTGCGCGACGCCGAGGAGCTGCGGCTCCTGTTCGAGGAAGCCGGGGTCAGTCTCGATCGCCCTATCGTCGCCAGTTGCGGGTCCGGGGTGACGGCCTGCGCGCTTGCCTTTGCGCTCCATCTGATCGGCCACCCGGGTGCCGCGGTCTATGACGGGTCGTGGTCGGAATGGGGCCTGCCCGACGGCCCACCGATCGAGACCGGCCCCGCCAGGCCTCGATGAGGCCGCGCTAACACCCGGCGATGGCTCTCCTCGACGACGTCATCACCTATCTTGAAATGCGCGAGCGGCCGACCGCGCCCCGCCTGCCGGCGCCGCACGCCAAGCTTGCCTTAATGCAGGCCGAGAACTGCACGGTCTCGTTCTACCGCTATCTCTACGAAACCGTCGGCACGCCATGGCTGTGGTACGCGCGCCGGATGCTCGACGATGCCGCGCTCGCCGCCGAGATCAACAAGCCGCTGACCGAGATCTTCGTCCTTTATGTCGGCGGGGTGCCGGCCGGCTATTTCGAATTGGATGCGGCGCGGCCTAGCGAAACGGAGCTGTGCTATTTCGGATTGATCCCCGAATTCATCGGGCGCGGGCTGGGGCCCTTCCTGTTGCGCGCGGCGATCGATCGGGCCTGGTCGCGGCCGATCGCGAGGCTATGGGTGCACACCCGAACGTTTGATCACCCAAAGGCGCTGGGGCACTACCAGCGCGCCGGGTTTGTCGTCTACGCGCGCCACCAACTGCGCTTCGAAGACCCGCGCACTCTGGGCATTCTGCCGCGTTCGCTGAAGCATCCGCTGCTGCCCCCACTCGATCCGGTCGAGCCTCAATAGCTCTTGGATCAAATCCCGCATTTATCCATTTAGGTAAAATGCGGCATTTATGTCTTTAGATCAAAAGCTACACTTACGCGGACCGCGAGCAATATCTCATTAACGAACCCAGACCTAGGATGCATCCCAACGATCTGGCGGGATGCAACCGATGAACGATGCTCGCATCTACACGAACTGGGGTCTGGTCGGTCTCATCGTACTGCTCAGTCCGATAGTCGTGATTTTCGCGGTCCCGCTGGCGATCGGCATCGGCTTTGACATTCTGGACAGCTGCGGCGAGGCGCCCATTGCCCTCACGCTGTTCGCCCCGGTGGCGTTCGTGCTGGTGCGCCTGCTGTCGCCCCTGCACGTGCTGCGCCACCTCGCAGCGGCGCTGTCCCGGCAGACGACTGCCGCCTGATCGCCCGGCCAGACTGGATTACACCCCGAAAGCGATCAGCTGGCGCACCGGCGCGGCGGATTTCAAGGCGGCGAACCCCTCGTTGATCTCGCTGAGCTGGAGCCGGCCCGAGAGCAGGTGATCGAGCTTCAAGCGGCCCTGCCGCCACAAGGACAACAGGCGCGGCATGTCGACCCGGAAGCGGTTGTTTCGGGACAACCCTTGACGTAGCCCACGCCACTCACATATTGCTCGCCATTAGCGAGCATAAACCCATTGGCGCTGATTATCCCGCCGCCCGTCATGAAGCAGCTTGCGGGGTTGCCGCGGACCGATGCCCGGCGCCTCCTGGAGCGGCTGCAACTGATTGCCGCGGCGCCGGATCAGCGGCATCCCAATGTTGCTCCGCTGAGCGGGGACGCTGGAACCTACCGGCTGCGCCAGGGCCAGTGGCGGGCGGTTTTCTCGGTCGAAGATGGCGATGTGATCCTCGATAGAGTCGCGCATCGCCGGGAGGTATATCGATGAGTTCTGTCAGGATCGTTGGCGAAACCGAGGATACGGTCACGATCAGCCGCGAGGATTGGCAGCGGCTGCAACAACAGTTGGAAGACGCGCAGGACCGGGCCGCCGTCGCCGAACGCCGCGCGCACGAGCGTCGGGTCGGAAAAGAAGCCGCCCGCCGGGACTATCTGACCGCAGACGAGGCGATCCGCCTGCTCGGCGGCGACAGCCCTGTCAAGGTCTGGCGGGAGAAGCGCGGGGTGTCGCAGCGCGCGCTCGCGGCGGAAGCCGGGATCGGCAACGGCTACCTCGCGGAGATCGAAACGAACCGCAAGCCCGGCAGCGACGACGCGTTGCGCAAGCTGGCCGCGGTGCTGCATGTCCCACCGGAAGAACTTGATGGCCGGCGATATCGAATGCGCGATCCGGAGTTTGGGCCGGTGCAGCTATGTTTCATCCCGGATTCAGCGGGCGTGGCGCCCGGTCATCACTTGAAATTGGTGGGACACACCGATTTTGCAACGCTTCGGTGCGCACTCGCCTTTGTTCGCGAGCGGTGGAGCGAATTGCGCTCCCGATCACCGTGGATTACTAACACTGCCCATCGGCCGATCTACACCTCGGAAGAGCTGTTCCACGAGTTCGAGTGATTGCCCGATCTCAGTTAGCCGCGAAATCGATCAGCTGGCGCACCGGCGCGGCGGATTTCAAGGCGGCGAACCCCTCGTTGATCTCGCTGAGCTGGAGCCGGCCCGAGAGCAGGTGATCGAGCTTCAAGCGGCCCTGCCGCCACAAGGACAACAGGCGGGGCATGTCGACCCGGAAGCGGTTCCCGCCCATCGAGGTGCCCTGAATCTTGCGGTCGCGCAGGAAGTCGAAGCCGTGCAGCTCGATCTTGGTGCCGTACGGAACCATGCCGATGATCGTTGCCGTCCCGCCCGCGCGCAGCATCTGAAAAGCCTGCTCGGCGGTCGCCTTGGTGCCGAGCGCCTCGAACGAATAGTGCACCCCGCCCTTGGTCATCTCGCGGACTGCCTCTACGGCATCGACGTTGCTGGCGTTGATCGTGTCGGTGGCACCCATCTCGCGCGCCAATTCGAGCTTGGACGGCACGCGGTCGATCGCGATGATCCGCTCGGCGCCGGCGAGCGCAGCGCCGTTGACGGCCGAGAGGCCGACCCCGCCGCAGCCGATGACCGCGACCGTCGCGCCGGGCTCGACCTTGGCCGCGTTGAAGACGGCGCCGACCCCGGTCATCACGCCGCAGCCGACCAGAGTGGCGATGTTGAGCGGGGTGTCGTCGTCGATCTTCACCATCGAGTTTTCATGCACCAGCATCTGTTCGGCGAAAGACGACAGGTTGAAGGCCTGGTTCATCTGCTGGCCCTTCCAGGTCATCCGCTTGGCGACGCCGGGCAGCATCTTGACTTCGGTGTTCTCGCACAGGTTGGGATGCCCGGTCAGGCATTGCGGGCAGGTGCCGCAGAACACCGAGAGGCAGGTGATGACGTGGTCGCCGGGCTTGACATAGGTGACGCCGTCGCCGACCGCCTCGACGATGGCCGATGATTCATGGCCGAGGATGCAAGGGGTGGGGATCGGGTATAGCCCTTCCATGAAATGCAAGTCGCTGTGGCAGAGACCGGCAAAGGCGGTGCGCAGCAGGACCTCGCGGCTCTTCGGTTTTTCGACCGCAACCTCTTCGATGGTCAGCGGCTGGTTGGGTGCGTGAAAGACGGCGGCTTTCATGACGGGCTCCTCCCTGGGTGCGCGATACTAGCGCGACGCATGCGATCGGTCACGCGGCCCTGACGATACCAGGCGCAAGGCTCAGCGTGGCGCGGGAGGCGGCTCGATGTACTCCGAGGCCGCGGGGCTCGCGGGGCTGGCGAGCGGGGTTGGCGTCGTTGCCTCGACGTCCTCCGCGGCCGCCCCCGGCGTTGCGGCCCCGCGCGGCGGCCCGGTGCGCCGTAGCCTGGCCCTAACGAGTTCCCGCTCGACCGACGCGGCACGCAACGCCGCCGCTCGCGGCAGGCTCACCCCGCCGCACAGCCCGCTCAGCTTCTGGCAGGCGGCGGCGGTACCTGAAAGCCGCGTGCTCTGTCGGTAATAAATAGCCGCCGCTCCCGGATAGCCGGTGCCCTCGGCGGCGCGGCCGAGATAATAGAGCGACAGATCGTCCTGGTAGTCGGTCCGCATCACCAATAGAGCCAGGTCCTGCCAGCGCGCGCCCGCATCGAGCTGGGCAGCCCGGGGCTGGGCATCGCGCCATCCGGCCAGACAGGGTTCGTGGCACCCGAGGATCGCCCTGCCGGCGTGCAGCTGAGCCAGGGCTTCCGCCTGCTTTGCGGTGTCGACCTGCTCGACGCAACCAGTCACACTCACGCATGCGATTGCTAAGAGGCCTCGGAAGTACCAGTTGTGCATCGCCAAATTTCCTGGCTCGGATTCGAAAGGTCGATCTATCGCGCCGCCACCGCCGCGTCCGCCCCTTGCCGGGTCCTCGACATTGACCGCAGCGGGTTGGCTGTGCTGAGAATCGGCACGACCTGGACGAGGGACCCGCGACAGCGCGGCGCCGCTCCCCAGTCGGCCGATGACGCATGAGCGGTCGTTGTGATGCGGTACATGGCAGTTCCCGAGAGTTCCGGTGAGGCCAAATCGCCCGGATCCGAAAATCCGGCGCCGCGGAGCGACGCGGCGTTTGGCGCGATCCGGACGCTGCGGGTCCTCGTCGTCGGGACGATCATCGTTCCTCTGCTCCTCGCCGCGGTCGGCGGATATTTCTCCTACGAGGCGAACTACAAGGCCGCAGCCGCGGCGCTCGCCGAGGCGGTTGCCGTCGCCTCGGAGAATACGACCAAGATACTCGACACGCACGTGCTCGTCGCTGCGCGCATCGACGATCTGCTCGGTGGGCTGACCGATCCGCAGATCCGCGCCCAGGAAAAAACGCTGCACGAGCGGATCGCCCAACAGATCGCGGGCCTCCCTCAGATTGCCGCCGCCTGGGTGGTCGATGCCGCCGGGCACGAACTCGTCAGCGCGCGGGTTTTTCCGGTCGATCGCAATTTTGACTGGTCGGGCCGCGAGGATTTTCGCGCGCTGCAGGACGCTCG
>DASYZD010000374.1:0-1707 GCA_035946655.1 Allostellaceae bacterium
CGCTGCTCGCCGATATTCGCGACGAATCGACCGAGGACGTGCGCCTCGTCCTTGAGCCGAAGACGCGCAACGTCGATGCCGAAGTGGTGATGGAGCAGCTGTTCCGGCTGACCGAGCTCGATATCCGGGTGCCGCTCAACCTCAATGTCATCG
This sequence comes from Allostellaceae bacterium, assembly GCA_035946655.1. Taxonomy (GTDB): domain Bacteria; phylum Pseudomonadota; class Alphaproteobacteria; order ATCC43930; family CGMCC-115725; genus DATARH01. The sequence goes on from DASYZD010000374.1 coordinate 154, forward strand.
ATCCCTTGGGCGTGCCGCGGGTGATGAATTTGAAGGAGGCGCTGCAAGCCTTTCTCGACCATCGCCGCGAGGTATTGCAGCGCCGCAGCCGGCACCGCCTCGCCGCGGTCGGGCACCGGATCGAGGTGCTCCGCGGCTTTGTCATCGTCTACGTCAACCTCGACGAGGTGATCCGCATCATCCGCGAGTCCGACGACCCGAAGGCTGAAATGATCGCGCGCTGGGGCCTCACCGAGGTCCAGGTCGAGGCCATCCTCAACATGCGGCTGCGCACGCTGCGCCGGCTTGAGGAGATCGCGATCCAAAAGGAGCTGAACGGGCTGGCCGACGAGGCCGCCGGGCTCGACGCCCTCCTTGCCAGCGACCGGGGACAATGGCGGGAATTGGCCAAGGAGGTCGCGGCAACCCGGGCCGAGTTCGGCGGGGACACGCCACTGGGCCGCCGTTGCACCCTCATCGGCAGCGCGCCGGAGGCGGTCGAGATCCCCGCTGCGGCCCTCGTCGAGCGCGAGGCGGTGACTGTGCTCTGCTCGCAAAAAGGCTGGATCCGCGCCGTCAAGGGCCACGCGGTCGCCGCCGCTGAGCAGAAATACAAGGAGGGCGACGGGCCACGCTTTGCCGTGATGGGCGAAACCACCGACCGGCTCGTCATCTTCGGCAGCAACGGGCGGTTCTACACTATAGGGGTCGACCGCCTGCCGGGCGGGCGCGGCCAGGGCGAGCCATTGCGGCTGATGATCGATCTGCCGAACGAGCACGACGTGGTGGCGCTGTTCCCCTACCGGCCTGGCCTGCGCCTGCTGGTGGCGTCCGATGACGGCCGCGGTTTTGTCGTCGACGGCGAGGAGGCGCTGGCGCAAACCCGCGCCGGCAAGCAGGTGCTGACCCCGGCATCGGGGGCGCGCGCCGTGCTATGCGTCCCGGCCGATGGCGAGGTGGCCGCGTTTGTCGGCGACAACCGGCGCCTGCTGGTCGTCGATCTCGCCGAGATTCCGGAGATGACGCGCGGGCGCGGCGTCATCCTCCAGCGCTACCGCTCGGGCGGGCTTTCTGATGCCAAGGTGTTCCGGCTGGCCGACGGTCTTACCTGGCGGCAGGGCGAGAACCGGGTTCGCACCGAAGTTGATGTGACGCCGTGGCGCGGCGCCCGTGGCGGCACCGGCCATGGCGTGCCGCAAGGCTTCCCGCGCTCCGGCAAGTTCGGGTGAGGCTCACGGCCCGAACGGGGCGGCGAGCGCCAGGTTCTCGGCCCGACTGGCGGCGATGTTGATGGCGATGACGACCCAGTCTGCGCCCTGCCGCGTCAGCAGCGGGCCGCCGCTGGTGCCGCGCGTGCCGGCGCAGTCATGGGCGAGGAGGCTGACCCCGCCGGGCATTCGCGCGACCTCCTGCACATGGCAGCCGAGATCGGCCATCAGGAGCTGCGCCCGGTCCTGGTTGTAGCCGGCGAGCGCCACCGCCAGCCCCGCGGACGCGACCCCGTCGTCAACTCGCAGCGGCGTCACCGAGACCGCTTCACTCAATTCGAGACGCGCCCAATCGGCGGTCTGACCC
>DASYZD010000375.1:0-2972 GCA_035946655.1 Allostellaceae bacterium
ACACAGTTCCTTTCGTCGCCAGGTACCAATCCAAAATCTCGCGTCCCTGCCAGTGGACGATGCCGGCGTGGCGGGCGATGTGGTCGTAGACGGCTTCGAGGTATTTGATGCGGTGGGGCTGCCCGGAAATATAGGGGTGGATGGCGATCGCCATCACCTTGGCGCGGTCTTTCCCCTCCTGGTAGAGCCGGTCGAAGGTATCGATGCAGCGGGTCGTGAAGTAGGCCGATTCGTGGTGCTGCACGAGCATCATCGGGATGTCGTTCAATTCGACCGAATAGGGAAGGGTGACGAGGGGGCCGTTCGCGGTATGGATCTCGGTCGGCTCGTCGTCATAGACCCAGTCGCCGATATATTTGATGCCAGCGGCGGCGAGGAGCTCCGGGGTCTCCTCGGTCTGGGTCAATCCCGGCCCGAGCCAGCCGATCGGCTTCTCGCCGGTAAAGCGCTCGATGACCGCGACCGAGCGCTCGATCATCGCCTTCTGGTCGGGCTCCTTGTGGATCGGGCCCTGCTCGTAGGCGTGGCCCATGAACTCCCAGCCCGATTCCAGGGCCTCGCGGGCGACCCGCTGATAATCCTCGCAGACCCGCGCGTTGATCGACAGGGTAGGACGAATCCCGAGGCGGCGGAACAGCTCGAAAAAGCGCCACACGCCGACCCGCATGCCGTATTCGTGCCACGACCAGTTCGGGACGTCAGGAAGGAGCACCTGCCCGGTCGGCGCCGGCAGGACCTGGCGCGCCATCGGCCGCGATATGTCCCAGAATTCGAGATTGACGATGGTCCACACGATGAGCCGCGCGCCGCCCGGCAGTTTGAGCGGCGGACGATCGACGATCGCGGAAAAAAGGGTGCGCTCGCGCGGGATCATGGCTCCCTCCCGGTGTTGACGTTGCGAAGATGGTGACTCGGGGGTGAGCTCCGACACAATGCCCGGGCACAATGCCGGCTCGGTATACAGACCTGGTGTAGGGATCGGGAGCCCCCGGCCTGCTGTCATTGCATTGTAGCAATGCGGCGCCATATTGGGATGCCGAGTTGACGCGCCCGGAATGGCGTCGCAATTTGCGTTAATTCAAGCGGAGGTGCCGCGACTGGCGGGGGCATGTGGGCGCGTAACAACAAGGGCAATGTGTTTGTCGGCAATCTGCCGCCCGACTTTCCCGATGAGCGGCTGGCCGAGGCGTTCGACCCGTTCGGCATCGTCCTGACCGCGGCGGTGGCGCGCGATCCCTCTACGGGAGCGCGCCTGCGCTACGGATTTGTCGACATCGCCACCGAAAAGGCCGCCACCCAGGCGATCGCCGCGCTCGACGGCAGCGAGATCGACGGCTGCAAGCTCAACGTAAAGCCGCGCGAGCGGGCCGCCACGGCCAAGCAGCCGGCGGACGGGCGGCCGCGCCGGCCGACTTCCGGTGCCGTGGCGCGGAACGGCGTGCCCCACGCCGCGGCGCCCAACGGGATCTCGCACCCGGCCGCTTCGATGCGGCGCATGCCGGCGCCTGCCGCCCAAATGCCGCCGCTCTCCCCGCAAAGCCGATCGGAGCCGGTCCAACGGGCGCAAAGCCAGTCGGCGCAGAGCCAACTGGCGCGCGACGGCTTGCCCGAGATCGAGCCGCCGCCGCGCCGCGATTTCGAGGTCGTGCGCCGTCCGATCCGGCGCGGCACGCCAAGCTTCCAGATCGAGCGCCGGCCGCTGCCGCGCCGGGTGTAACCTCACTCCTCACTCCAATAGTTCGATCCCGGCCTCGCGCATCGCCCGCAGCGCCTGGGCGAGCGAGCCGTCGATGTCGATCGCGCGGCTGGCGCCGAGCGCGACCGCGGTTGCGAAACCGGCTTCGCGCGCGTCGATCGCCGAATAGTACACGCAGAAATCGCTGGCCAGACCGCACAAGGTCACCCGCTCGAAGCCGCGCTCGCGCAGATAGCCGGCGAGCCCGGTCGGCGTCTTGCGGTCGTTTTCGCGAAACGCCGAGTAGGAATCGATAGTTGCGTGGTAGCCCTTGCGGACGATCAATTCGACCCGCAGGAGATCGAGCGCCGGATGGAACGTGGCGCCCGGGGTGCCCTGCACGCAGTGGTCGGGCCACAGCGTCTGCGGGCCGTACGCCACCTCGATCGTCTCGAACGGGGTTCGGCCGGGATGGGCGCTGGCGAACGAAAGATGCCCGGCCGGGTGCCAGTCCTGGGTGACGATCACATGGCCGAAGGACCGCGCCAGGCGGTTGACCGCCGGGACGATCTCATCGCCTCCCGGCACGGCGAGCGCGCCGCCCGGACAGAAATCGAGCTGCGGGTCGGTGACGATCAGCACCTCGCGGTCGCCGTGGGAACCCATCGGGGCTAGTGTAGCGTCAGGGTATGATTGACGTGGCGGACGCGGTTGCCGACGGTGCGGCTGCTTTGCTTGACATTGACCGAATGCAATTTGCCCTCGATATTCTTCCGCCAGAATTCGAGGAACTTGTTGAGCTCGGGAAAATCGGGCGCAAGGTCGAATTTCTGCCAGATGAAGCTCTGCAAGAGGGTGGGGTGGTCCGGCAGCCGGTAGATGATCTCCGCGGTGGTGAGCCGGTACCCCCTGGCTTGCAGCTCGTAGAGGGTCATGTCAGCGCCTCGCAATGGCTCGATTGCCCGAAAGCTTACAATGGCGCCTCGAGCGTTCCGGGGCAATAGAAAAGCGCGAGGGAAAACAGTATCTTAGCAGCCATGGCGCCGAAGTGCTGCCAGGCCTGGCGCCGGGAGCCCGTTGGGCGCTGCTTGGGGGCGCTCCTTGAAGCCAGCCCCCGGCGGTTTAAATTATGGCCGTGGTGAAACCCTTCATATCACGCGTCGTTTTGCCAGCGGCGCAGCATGTCCTCGGCAAGGTCCACGCTACGATGATCAGGATGTTGTCAGCGGCCCTGGCAGCGGGTGCCGTCGCCGCCATCGCGTCCGTCGCCTTTCTTCCATCGGGACGGCCGGCGCTG
>DASYZD010000376.1:0-4610 GCA_035946655.1 Allostellaceae bacterium
CGACCGCCAGGTTTTCCGCGACCGTTAGCGACCGGAAGATCTCTCTTTCCTGCGGCACAAAGCCGAGCCCGAGGCGCGCGCGCCGGTGCGTTGGCAAGGCGTCGATCGGCTTCTCGCCAAGCCTGATCGTGCCGCGATGACGGTTCGCCAGCCCGATCAGCGTCGCGAACAGCGTCGTCTTGCCAGCTCCGTTGCGGCCGAGGACGGCGAGCGTGCCTCCGGGCGGGACCGCGAACGAGATCCCGTCCAGCACGATTGTCGGCCCCCAGCCGGCAACCAGATCGGTCACTTCGATGCCGAGGCTCATACTGCGGTTTTGCCGAGATAGACAGCGCGCACGCCAGGATCGGCGGAAATCGCGGCCGGCGTTCCGCGCATCAGGATGCGGCCTTGCACCAGCACGACGATCTCCTGCGCGAAGCGGAACACGACGTCCATGTCGTGCTCGATGATCAGGATCGCGATGCCCTCGGGCAGGCGATCGAGGGCCTGGTGGATCAATTCGGTTTCGTGCGACGGGACGCCGGCCGCCGGCTCATCGAGCAGCAATACGCGAGGCCGCAGCGACAGCGCTATCGCGATCTCGATCAGCCGCTGCTCGCCATAAGGAAGCTGCGCGACGCGGCGGTCGGCGGCGCCGCCGATCTCCATCTCTTCGAGCCGCCCTTGAGCCTCCGCGCAGCAGGCGCGCCATTCTTTGCCGAAGCGCAGCATCCGCCAGGCGAACCCCTCGCGCTCGGCGACGGCGATCGCGACGTTCTCGCGCGCCGTGTTCTCGAACAGCAATGTGCTGATCTGATGGGTGCGAACCAGTCCGCGTTTTACGCGCTCTTCAGGGCGCAGTCCGATGAGGGTTTCGCCGGCCACCGCGATCGTCCCGCTATCGGGTTCGAGAAAGCCGGTCAACAGATTGACAAACGTCGTCTTGCCGGCGCCATTGGGTCCGATCAACGCCACCCGGGCACCGGGCGCGAGGTCGAGATCGATCGCCTGCGCGACGACGAGCGCGCCGAAATTCTTCGACAGGCCGCGAACCGACAGCGCGGTGTGCGGCGCGGTCATTCCCCGTCCTTAGCGGCGCCGTGCCAGCGATCGCGCAACCGCAAGGCGGCGGGCCCGAGATCCAACAGGCCGCCGTCGAGCAGCAGCACCGTAAGGATCAGCATGCCGCCGACAACGAATTCCCAGAAAAATGGGCTGATTTTTGCGCTGTAATCCTGCACCACGAAATAGATCGTCGCGCCGAGAAAGGCGCCGTAGATGCGTCGCGTGCCGCCGAGAATGAGCGCCACGGTGACGATGCCCGAGCTGAGCAGGCTCAGAACCGAAAGGCCGACAAAGCGGGTCGCCTGCGCCGACAGTGCTCCCGCAGATCCGGCAATCGCGGCCGAGATCGTGTAGATCGCAACAAGGCGCCACCACACCGGGGTGCCGATCGCGCGCATCCGTCGCGGGTTCTGGCGAATGCCGTCGAGCGAGCGGCCGAACGGCGAACGGACGAGCCGCCACGCCAAGAGGAACCAGCCGAACAATACGACCGCGGCATAGAGGTAAGCGGTCTTCCCGAAAATGTTGAACTCGAACATCCCGAAGATCGGATCGAGCTTGATGCCCTGCAGCCCGTCGTCTCCGCCGGTGAGACCCCGCGCCTGATTGGCGAATTCGGACAGCACCGAGACAATGGCCAGAGTCAGCATCAAGAGCGTGACGCCATTGGTATGCAGGATCATCGCCCCGGTGACCGCGCCGAACAGCGCGGCGATGGCGACCGCCGCCAGATGACCGAGGAGCGGATCGGGAGAAACATGAATGGCGAACAGTCCGGCCGTATAGGCGCCCAGGCCGAAGAAGCCGGCGTGCCCCAAGGTCAGGATGCCGGCATAACCGAGCGCCAAGTCGAGCGACATGGCGAACAGAATCCAGATGATCACCTGGGTGCCAAAGCCGAGTTGATCCGGGGCGGCATAGAAATAGACGATGACGATCGCCCACGGCAGCGCATGCCCGATTGCTGCCAGAGCGGGGCCGGTGCGGGGCCGGATCATGCGGCCGATTTCGGCGGCAAGAGGCCCTTCGGCCGCCACAGCAAGAGGACGAAGACGGCGGCATAGAGCAGATAGGGCGCAGCCTCGGCCACGAAGTATTTGCCCAGAGTGTCGATGATGCCGAGGGCCATCGCTGCAACGAACGAGCCGGCGAAACTTCCCTCGCCCCCGACGATCACCACCACCAGAAACAAGACGATATATTTCAATGCATAATCCGGTTCGAGCGAGAGGACGCCGGCGCCGATCGCACCGCCGAGCCCGGCCAATCCGCAGCCGATGATGAAGGTGAGGGTGAACAGCCGGTTCACATCGATCCCGACGGCGCGCGCCATCCGCGGATTGTCGACAGCCGCGCGCAGACGGGCACCGTAGATCGAGCCATCCATGACCAGCCATAGCACCGCCGCAATGATGGCGCCGACCGCGATCAGGAACAGCCGGTAGGCCGGGTAGTCGCGAAAACCGATGTCGATCGGCCGGGTCAGATAGTCCGGGAACACGACAGGGTAGGGGAAGGCGCCGAAGATTGCCGTGATCGCCCCGGTCGTCACAAAAGCGATGCCGATCGTCAGCAGCACCTGGGCCAGTTCGCCCTTGCGGTAAAGCGGGCGGTAGATCGACGCTTCGGCGATCCCGCCGAGAACCCCGGCCGCAGCCGCGGCCGCGATCGCCGCCAGATAGAAATTGCCGCCGTTTTGCGTCAGATAGCCGGCCACATAGCCGCCGATCATCGCGAACGCGCCATGCGCCAGGTTGACGATGCGCATCAGGCCCATCGTCACCGTCAGCCCGACCGAGATCAGAAACAGGATCATTCCGTAGGAAATGCCGTCCAGGAGGACGGTCAGCGCAAAGGAGAGCATCCCGCGGGCCGGGTCGCAGAGGGTACTGCAGCCGGCGGCGCGAGCGTCAGTTGGATTTCGGGGGGTTATCGAGCTTCCACGGATCCTTCACCTTATCCACTTCGCCAATGTCGACATTGACGAGCTTGCCGTCGCGCTTCTCGACTTGGCGGATATAGATGTTCTGAATGATGTCACGCTCGACCGGGTCGATCTCGACGGGCCCGCGCGGGCTGTCGAACTTCTTGCCCCGAAAGAAGTCGATGTATTTAAGACCGTCGGCATCGGGGCCGAGCGCCGCCACCGCCTCTTGGATCAGCATCGTGCCGTCCCACGCCGCGACCGAGGCGATATCCGGGGTCGCCTTGTCGCCGAACATCTTCTTCAGCTGTGCCTTCAGTTCCAGGTTGGCCGGGTTCTTGTTGGTTTCGGTATAATGCATGCTGGTGACTGTGCCGATGATGTCGTCGGTGAAGTTGGGCAGGAACAGCTCCTGGGTCTCGCCGCCGCCGAGCAGCTTGATGCCGGCCGCCTTCAAGCCGCGCTCGACATACGCCTTGACGAAGGCGACCGACGGCGACCCGGCCGGTTGAAACATGTAAAGCGCGTCGGGCTTGGCCTGCAGCACGCGCTCCATATAGGCCGAGAAGTTGGTCTCCTGCTGCGGCGTACGGGCGCTGCCGACGATCTCGCCGCCGGCGGCCTTGAAGGTCTTGGTGAAATACTGCTCCGCGTCGTACCCGGGCGCATAGTCGCTGACGATCGTGTAGACCCGCTTGATGCCGTGCGTGACGGCCCACGGCCCGAGCGGCGAGACGTCCTGCGGCACGGTCTGGCTGACGCGCACGAAATAGGGCGACATGCGGGTGATCGAGGACGTCGCCGCGTTCATGATCACGACCGGCACCTTCGCTTCTTTCGAGATGTCGGCCAGCGCCATCGCATAGGGCGACAGTTCGAGGCCGGCGAGGAATTTGACGTGGTCGCGCAGGATCAGCTCCTCGGCCAATTGCTTGGCTTTGTCGGGGCCCTGGCTCGCCGTGTCGCGGTAAATGAACCGGATTTCCTGCGGCTTGCCGTCCGGCCCCTTGACGGTGTTGCCGTGGAGCGCCTGATAGGCCTCGATCGCCTGCTGGAACTGACTGCCCCAGGTCGCGAACGCGCCGGTATAGGAGGCGATCAACCCGACCTTGACGACATCGGCGGAGGCAGACATCGCCCAAGACGCCAGAATCGTTCCGACGATGATCCCAAGCAGTCGCCGCATCGCTGATCCTCCCTGAACGTTGGCTTGGCCGAGACGCGCAAGGTTAGCACGTTCTTTGGAGGGCCGCCCGCGTTGCCTCGCAGCCGCCCAACCGCCGTCACCGCGGCTCTGGGAGGGGCGGATGGTGGCCGCCGCCATCCGGCCCGCCCGAAGGGCCGCGGGCGAGGAGGGTTTGGCCGGCGTGGGATTGCTCGTTGGTTGGCATGGCGTCCGGCAAAAAGGTGGCCGGGTTGCCTGGCGCCACCGCGCCGGACAGGCGTGGGGCCGGGGCGATGTCGGCAAAGGTGGTCTGCGCGGCGCCGCCGCCGGCGACCGGCGGGTCGGTGACGAGGGTCCCGCCGCTGCCGTCGCTGGTGAGGGTGAACCGGCTCGTCACATAGCTGCCGAGAAGGGTGAGCTTGGCGGTATGCGCCCCGCTGGTGACGGTTAGCGTGCCGCTCTTATGGCTCGCCG
>DASYZD010000377.1:0-4652 GCA_035946655.1 Allostellaceae bacterium
GCGGGCTCCATCGTCGTCAAGGTCCTGTTCGGGCTGTTGATCATCTCGTTCGGGTTCTGGGGCATCTACACGCGATCGGATTATTACCAGGGGCACTCGCCCGATACCGTCATCGCCACCGTCGGCTCCCAAAGCATCCGCGCCGAGGATCTGCAAGCGGCCTTGGTGCCTGCGCTGGAGCGCCTGCGTGCGCAATTCGGCACCACGGTCGACCCAAGCCAGGTGAAGCAGCTGGGAATCCTCGAGACCCTGCTCGGGCAATTGATCGACAGGAGCCTCCTCGACCAGGAAACCGCGCGGCTCGGCCTCGATGTATCGGACGCCGAGGTGCGCGACGCGATCTATGCCAACCCGGCGTTCCGCGGGGCCGACGGCAAGTTCGACCGCCAGCTCTTCGCCGGGTTGTTGAGTGCCAATCGGCTGAGCGAGGACCAGCTGGTGGCGCGATTGCGGCACGAGATTCCGCGCAGCGATATGCTGCAGGCGATCACCGCCGGCATCGGCTTGCCGCGCCCGGTGGTCGAAGCCCTCTACCGCTATCGTAATGAAAAGCGGCTCGCCGACATTGTCGCCTTCCCGGCCGCTTCGATCACCGATATCGGCGCGCCGAGCGAGACTGATCTCGACAAATTCTACAAGGACCATCCCGATCTGTTCCGCGCCCCGGAATACCGCGGCTTCACCGTGGCGAGCCTGTCTCCCGCCGATCTCGAACCCAACGGCGCGATTGCGGAGGACAAGCTCCGCAAGGAATACACCGAGCGCAAGGACGATTTCGAGACGCCGGAGCGGCGCGACATCCAGCAGATCCTGGCACCCTCCGAAGACAAGGCCAAGGAGGCCGCGGCAGCGGTCGCGTCGGGCAAGGATTGGACGGAGGTAGCGACGACGATCGAGGGGCAGGACCCCGACACCGTCGACCTCGGCCTCTTGAGTCGCAAGGACATACCGCACGAGCTGGGCGACGTCGCGTTCGAGCTGCCGCTCAACCAGGTGAGCCAGCCGGTAAAAAGCCCGCTTGGCTGGCACATTTTGCGGGTCGTCAAGATCGAGCCGGGGGCAACGCAGAGCTTTGAGGAGGCCAAGCCCAAGATCGAGGCCGCGTTGAAGCAACAGGATGCGGCCGACCGCCTCGACAAGATCGGCAACGAGGCGGACGACGCCCTTGCCGGCGGCGCCGCATTGGCCGACGTCGCCGCCAAATACCGGCTCAAGACCGCGACCATCGCGGCATCCGATGAGGGTGGTCACGATCCCCAGGGCAAGGCGGTGACGCTGCCGGTCGCGCCCCCCGACGTCCTCAAGACCGTATTCGCCACCAACCAGGGCGACACCAGCCGGATCATCGATACCGATGACGGCTCGATTTTCGCCGTCCATGTCGACAAGATCACCCCGCCGCAGGTAAAGCCGCTGGCCGAGGTCAAGGACCAGGCGCTCGCCGCCTGGCAGGCCGAGCAGAAGCGCGCGCGCGACAAGAAAGAGGCCGAAGCGCTGGCCGCCGCGGTCACCCCCGGCATGACGCTCGCCAAGGTGGCGGGCGACCAGCGATTGACGCTGATGCCCGCGACGCCCTTGTCGCGCGACGCGGAAAAGGGCCAGAGCGTGCCGCCGGCCCTTGTGGCCAAGCTGTTCGCGGCAAAGCCCGGCGATGTCGTTACCGCGAGCGACGACACCACCGCCTATACCGCGCAATTGAAGGAGATCCAGTCGCCCGAAACGATTCCCGACGCGGCCGCAGCGGGGCTGTCGGATCAGCTGGCGGGCGACGCCAGAGCCGGCATCATCGGCGAATTCACCAAGCTCCTGGGCCAGCGCTACCCGGTCGAGATCAAGCGCGAAGCACTCGACCGCATGTTCTGAGCCTAACGCGTTTCTATCTCGCCACCGCCGGCTCGCACAGCAATGACAACGCGGCTTCAATGATCGGCATGCCGATTTCCCCCGGTGAGGTCATCACCGATTCGGGATGAAACTGCACCGCCGCGATCGGCAGCGAAGCGTGCTCGATTCCCATGACCACGCAATCGTCCTCGGTCTCCGCCACGACCCTGAGCACTGCCGGCAACCCTTCGCGCACCGCATAGAGCGAGTGATAGCGCCCGATCGTAAAGCGCTCCGGCAAGCCGCGGAAGAGCCGGCCCGGCAGCGCGCGCACGACCGAGGGTTTACCATGCATCGGCACGTCGAGCAGGCCGAGCGACCCGCCGAAATACTCGACGATGCCCTGCAGCCCCAGACACACGCCAAAGATCGGAATGCCGCGTTCGAGCAACAGGTCGAGCGTTTCGGGAATCGCGAAATCGGTGGGGCGGCCCGGCCCGGGCGACAAGACGACGAGATCCGGCCGCAGCCCCTCCTTGAGCCGCGCGCGCGCGAAATCATGGCGCAGCGTCGTCACCTCCGCCCCGGTCGTGCGGATATAGCCGGCCAGCGTGTGGACGAACGAGTCCTCGTGATCGATCAGCAGCACTTTGCGCCCGCGCGCCGATTGCACGCCCGGCATTACGCCAGGGCCCGCCGCCGCCCCCCCGGCGCCGCGGATCGCGGTGAAGAGCGCTGCGGCCTTGAGGCGAGTCTCGGCTTCTTCGGCATCGGGGTCGCTGTCGAAAAGGAGCGTCGCGCCGGCGCGGATCTCGGCCACACCGCCGGTCATCCGGATCGTCCGCAGCGTGAGCCCGGTATTCATGTTGCCGTCGAAGCTGATGCGGCCGATCGCGCCGCCATACCAGCGACGCGGCGAACGCTCCTCCTTCTCGATAAAGCGGATCGCCCACAGTTTTGGCGCGCCGGTCACCGTCACCGCCCAGGCGTGTGAAAGGAACCCGTCGAGCGCGTCGAACTCGGTGCGCAATTCGCCTTCGACATGATCGACCGTATGGATCAGGCGCGAATACATCTCGATCTGGCGCCGCCCGATAACCTTGACGCTGCCGGCGACGCAGACTCGCGACTTGTCGTTGCGGTCGACATCGGTGCACATCGTCAGTTCGCTCTCGTCCTTTTTCGAGTTTAGCAATTCGAGGATGCGGTCGGCATCTTCAATGGCGTCGTGACCGCGCCGGATCGTGCCGCTGATCGGACAGGTCTCGATCCGCCTCCCCTCCACTCGCACGAACATCTCGGGCGAGGCCGACACCAGGAACTCGCCGTGCCCAAGATTGATGAGGGCCCCGTATGGCGCCGGGTTGGCCTGGCGCAGCCGGTGGAAGACGAGGCTTGGGCTGTCGGCGCAGGGGGTGGCGAAAAGCTGGCCGGGAACGACCTCGAACAGGTCGCCGCGGACAAAGGCTTCCTTGGCGCGGCGCACCAGCGCGGCGTATTCGCCGGGGCCATGATCGCTCTCGGGCGGCACCGCCGCTTTCGGGTCGAGACGATAGGGCGCCGGCGGGGTCGCTCGCGACAGGCCCGCGGTGGATCGCTCGCCGATTTCGAATTCATAGCGGTAGAGCGCGGCCTGCTGGCGCATGTGGTCGACGATCAGGATCTCGTCCGGCAGGTAGAGGACGAGGTCGCGCTGGTCATCGGGGCGCGCGAGCTTGAGCGGCACCGGCTCAAACTGGAACACCAGGTCGTAGCCGAAAGCGCCGTAGAGCCCGAGCTGATCGTCCGTTGGGCTGGCGAAGAGGTCACCCAGGGCGCGCAGGACCGAGAAGACGCTGGGTTGGCGGCTGCGCTCTTCCTCGGGAAATCGCACCGTGCTTTCACCGATCGCGCCGTCGATGCGGTCAGCGCTCCGATGCTGGATTTCGGCCGCCGGCAGAAGGGCGAGATGGTCGCCGACCGCGCCCAGCAAAATTTGTCCGCGTTGATTGAGCGCCTCGACGGCAAAGCTGCGGCCGCGCGCCGTCAGCGCCAGCGGCGGGTCGACAAAGCCCATGTCCCAGCGCGTATAGCGGCCGGGAAACTCGAAGCTCGACGAAAACAAGACGCCGCGCTGATGATCGAGCCGGTCGGCGAGCGCCGTGTCGGCGGGGCTGTAGGGTTGGGCGACGATCTCGCGCTCGATGCGGATGCTGCCCTTGGTCTCATAGGAGGTGCGCTGCACCGGGTTCCCCTCCGGGTAAGGGCTCGCCTCGGAGGTCCGTTCTGCCGTCGCCCACTAAAAGCGAAAGCCGCCCGGTGCTCCAAGGCGGCCTATAAAAGCTGGAATCGTGGCCGCCCGGGTTAGACGGGCCACCACCACTCGATTGAACGCGACATTCTGCTCATGGGCCGCACTCTATCAGCTGAGCGGCGGTATCGCAATCGCGCCGCGATGCCTTCGGTTTCCGCGCGAGGGCGGAGGCTGATATAACGGACCCATGACACGGAGAACATCCCGATGAGCGCCGCGGCGATTACCGATCTGAAACCGCTCCTCGCCCAGATCGCTTCCGGCCGGGCGCTCAGCGAAAGCGAGGCGCAGGCGGCCTTCGATATCATCATGAGCGGCAACGCGACGCCGTCGCAGATCGGCGCCTTTCTGATGGCGCTCAGGGTGCGCGGCGAAACGGTCGACGAGATCACCGGCGCGGTGCGCACAATGCGCCTGAAGGCGCTGGCGATCGATGCCCCGCCCGGCACGATCGATACGGTCGGCACCGGGGGCGACGCCTCCGGCACCTTCAACCTCTCGACCGCCACCGGCCTTGTTGTCGCCGGCGCTGGCG
>DASYZD010000378.1:0-3372 GCA_035946655.1 Allostellaceae bacterium
CGGCTTCGATTCCGTCTCCAGCAGGCCGGGGATCGACACCCGCGCGGTTCGCCGGTCCATGTCGAAGGCGAAGTCGATCGGGGCGAAAATCGGATCGAGCATTTTCGTGACGATCAGGCTGAAGATGTGAAAGATCGTCCCTTCCGCGGCGTGCTTGCCGGAGAGGATCTGGAAGAGCGCGTCGCGCTGCTCGGGCGTCGCCCGCTCGTCGATGATCGCCTGCACCGTGCCGTTGCCCTCGTGCAGCGGGCCGGGCCAGGAGGCCACGACAAAGAAGCTTAAGCCGTCGAGCGTCGTACCGCCGAAGTTGCCGCGCTCGATACGCATGCCGAGCACGCCCTGACAGTTGCCATGCGTCGGCGGGGCCAGGAAGTCGCACGGGCAGCCGAACGCGCAGTTGCAGTTCTTGATCCAATCGCCGCTGAGCCGCCAATCGGTCCCTTGCATGTGAGCCTCCGCGTTAAGATGAATACCTTGCGTCACGCCGTTCCGGTGCCTTCGATCGGCAGACCGGCCACCTTCCATTCGGGAAACCCGTCCTCCAGTCGCCGCGCCCGGTAGCCCTGGCGTCGGAGCACGGCGACCGCCTCGAACGAAAGGACGCACCAGGGGCCGCGGCAGTAGGCGACCACCTCGCGGTCAGCGGGCAACTCGGAGAGGCGGCGCGCCAATTGCGCCAGCGGCACATTGAGCGCGCCGGGCAGATGCCCGTGGGCGAATTCATCCTCCGGGCGCACGTCGAGCAGGGTCACCGCCCCGCTGCGCAGCCGGTCGAGCAGTTCCTGGCGCGACACTGGTTCCAGCTCGTCGCGGGCGCGGAAATAGCTCGCCATGACTCGGGCGATCTCGGCGCTGCTGCGCTCTCCGAACGCACTGAGCGCATGCAGCAGGCGGACCGCCGCATCCTCTTCGGCCAGGCGGTAATAGACTCGCTTGCCGTCGCGACGACCCTGCACGAGCCCGGCGCGGCGCAGGAGCTGCAGGTGACGGGATGCGTTGGCGAGCGTCAGGCCGGCCCGTTCGGCAAGGTGCTCGACGCTGCGATCGCCCTGCCCGAGATGCTCCAAGAGTTCGAGGCGATGGGCGTGACCAAGTGCCTGCGCGATCTCGGCGAGGCTCTCAAAGACGTGCTGTTTCGGGCCGGGGCTTGACATCGCAGGTTATCCGATCATCATTCCGCAGAGTGATTGAATATCGGGCGCCGGTCAAGGCCGGCGGGTCCGGAGGAGACTTTCATGATCCTGCGCCAATTCCTGCACAAGGATCCCGTGGCGATCTCCTACCTGTTCGGCTGCGGCGGACATGCGGCCTGCGCCGTCGTCGATCCGGTCGGCGACATCAGACCCTATCTGCGTGTGGCCGACGAGACCGGCATGCGAATTCGCTTCGTCATCGATACCCACATCCACGCCGATCATCGTTCCGCCGGGCGCGCCCTCGCCGCCGCGGCCGGTGCCGAATATGTGCTGCACGCCGGGGCCGAACTCGCCTTTCCGACACATGCGATCAAGGACGGCGAGCGCCTGCCGCTCGGCAATGTCGTCGTCGACGTGATGCACACGCCCGGCCACACGCCGGAGCATGTCTGTCTCCTCGTCGCCGACCGCACCCGCGCCGACGAACCGTGGTTCGTGCTGACCGGGCACACCCTGATGGTCGGGGATGTCGGGCGAACCGAACTTGCGGACGATGCAGCGAACGGCGCGCTCACCCTGTTCGTGAGCTTGCAACGGTTGAAGGCGCTTCCCGACCATATAGAGGTGCTGCCCGGTGCCTATGCGGGATCGGTCTGCGGCCGTCGCTTGAGTGGCAAGCCCTTCTCCACCATCGGCTTCGAGCGGCGGCACAACTCAGCCTTCAAGATCGACGCAGCGGACGCGTTCATCGAATTCATGTCGACGGACGTGCCGCCCGCGCCGGCGGGTGCGGCGACCCTGCGAGCCTGGAACGCCGGGTTCGACGCCGTCGCGGCGAAATAGCGATGGCGGCAAAGGCCGCGGCGGCGCCGGGAGGCATTGCCCTCGGCATCCGCGCCAATCTCGATCAGTTCCTGCTCTTGATCCTCGTCAACGCCTTTGTCGGCGGCATGGTGGGGTTGGAGCGCACGGTCGTGCCGCTGATCGGGTCGGAGACGTTTCATCTCGCCTCGGCCGGCATCGTCGCCGGGTTCATCGTCAGCTTCGGCGTCGTCAAGGCGCTGACCAATCTGGTTTCGGGCCAAATGGCCGAAGCCTGGGGCCGCAAGCGCACGCTGGTGCTGGGCTGGGCCGTCGGGTTGCCGGTGCCCTTCATGCTGATGTGGGCGCCGAACTGGGGTTGGGTCATCGCCGCCAACGCGCTGCTCGGGATCAACCAGGGCCTCGCCTGGTCGATGACCGTGTTGATGAAGATCGACCTGGTCGGACCCAAATCGCGCGGGCTTGCGGTCGGCCTCAACGAGTTCGCCGGCTACTTCGCGGTCGGCCTGACCGCCTTTCTTACCGGTTGGATCGCCGCCCGTTACGGACTGCGCCCGGGCCCGTTCTATCTCGGCATCCTCTATGCCGCGTTCGGCTTCGGGCTGTCGGCCGTCATCGTGCGCGACACCGGCGAGCATGTCCGCCACGAGGTCCGCGCGCATGGCCACGGCGAGGCGGAGGCGGTCAAATTCTGGGGCGTCTTCGGCCGTACGAGCTTCGGCGATCCGCGCCTCTTCGCCGCCTGCCAGGCGGGGCTCGTCAACAACCTCAAGGACGGCATGGTGTGGGGGCTGTTTCCGCTGTTCTTCTTCGCCCACGGCCTCGGGGTCGAGCGGATCGGCGTCTTGAAGGCCGTTTACCCCGCCTGCTGGGGCATATTGCAGATCGTCACCGGGCCGCTGAGCGACCGGATCGGGCGGCGCGGGCTGGTGGCGTGGGGCCTCTGGCTGCAGGCGGCGGCGCTGGCGTTGAGCGGGCTTACCGGCTCTTTCGCCTGGTGGCTGCCGGCGAGCGCTTTGCTCGGCGTCGGCACGGCGATGGTCTATCCGACGCTGATCGCGGCGATTTCGGACGCCGCGCATCCGGCGATGCGGGCGAAGGCGCTCAGCGTCTATCGCTTCTGGCGCGACCTCGGCTACGCGGTCGGCGCCCTTGCTTCGGGGGTGATCGCCGATCTCTTCGGCTTCGCGGCGGCGATCTTCGCGATCACGCTGATTACCGCCGTGTCAGGCGTTGTCGCGGCCGCTATGATGCGCGATCGGCCGCGTTGATCGCGGCAATCGGAGCCCCGGCGTGATGTTGTCGCAAACCCGGCCGGCCGCGGCGAGGCTGCATTACGCCTGGATCATCGTTGCCATCACCTTTGCGGCAGTGGTCGTAACCGCCGGCGTGCGCGCGGCCCCGAGCGTGCTGA
>DASYZD010000379.1:0-4237 GCA_035946655.1 Allostellaceae bacterium
AGCTACCGGGCTGCGCCAGTTCCGGCGATACGGTCGAAGAGGCGTACGCCCACGCGTTCGAGGCGCTGGCCTTGCATGTTGAAGGCATGATCGAGGAGGGCGCTGCGCTTCCGGATCCCTCGCCATTCGATGCGCCGTTGCCGCAGTGGCTGGCCGACGTGCCCGGCCGGATCGCGCGGGAGGTTCTGGTTCCCGTCAGGCTGCCCGGCCGGGCGATGCGTATCGGCATAACGATGGACAAAGGGCTGCTGTCCAGGCTCGATGCGGCGGCGGCGGCGCGGGGGGAGACCCGTTCCGGCTACATTGCGCAGGCCGTGCGTGTACGGATGGAGCCGGAGCATCGCCGCCCTGCTTCCGTCGAACTGGAAGCGACAGGACGGCGCGGCTGATCGCCCGACACATTGCACCGGTAGTGCGAGTCCATCGACCTAAGGGAGGGAGACCGCAAAATGACCGCAACGACGCCGCATCTCGCCAACGAAGACATGCTGGGGCCCTTGGCGTCGCGCTACGTCAAGGTCGATGATCTGCCGTGGAAGCCGACACCGTGCGCCGGCATCGACATGAAGGTGCTGCTGGAAGACAAGGATACCGGGCTCCTGACTGCGCTGTTCCGCTGGCAGCCCGGCTCCGAGCTCTCGCTGCACGAGCATGTCGAGGTCGAACAGACCTTTGTCCTGCAAGGCAGCCTCGTCGACGATGAAGGCGAGGTGACGGCCGGCAACTATGTCTGGCGCCCCAAGGGCAACCGCCACATCGCGAAGTCGCCGCACGGCGCCCTGGTGCTGTCGGTGTTCCTGAAGCCCAACATCTTTCTCAGCGGCGACAGCCAGGGCCAGCAATTGCGCTAAATTCTCCAGCACCGCAACGCGTCATCCCCGGGATCGACCCGGGGATCCACGTGGATGGCCGGGACAAGCCCGGCCATGACGGCAAGCGGGTGAGCGGGGGAGGACGAATGCCCAAATCGAAGGTTTTCGCGAGCTTCGGCGAGGCGGTGCGCGACATCCCGGACGGCTCGGTGATCGGCTTCGGCGGGTTCGCCGTCGTCGGCATGCCGATCAACCTCTACCAGGCGCTCGCCGAGCAGGGCGCCCGGAACCTGACCTGCGTCTCGAACGGCACGCGCGGCGGCGCGACGATGCCCGAGGACGCGCCGACGATGGAATGGCTGATCCGCAACGACCAGGTGGTGAAGGCGATCTGCGCCTTCACCGCGCCGACGCGGGCATCGCAGCGTCTGGCGCTGACCGAATATGTCGACAAGGGCCTGATCGAGGCGGAACTGGTGCCGCAAGGCACCTTGGCCGAGCGCATGCGCGCCGCCGGCGCCGGCATCCCGGCCTTCTACACCCCGGCCGCGGTCGGCACCGAACTCGCCGAAGGGCGCGAGACGCGGGTATTCCAGGGCCGCAAATACCTCCTCGAATACGCGCTCCCGCTCGATTATGCGTTTATTCGCGCCTACCAGGCGGACGATGCCGGCAACCTCCGCTTCCGCCGCTCGCAGCGCAATTTCAACCCGTTGATGGCGATGGCGGCGAAGGTCACCATCGTCGAAGTTGAGGAAGAGATCCTGCCGCGCGGCGCCATCGACCCCGACGACGTCCACCTTCCCGGGATCTACGTCCACCGCCTTGTCAAGATCCCGCCGCCGCCAGAAGGCTGGTGGCCGATGCGCCCCGCCGAAGTCGCCAAACTCGAAGCCGCAAAGAATAGGTAACGCAAGGGGCGCAAAGGATACGCGAAGGACGCGAAGGTGACCGAGGAAGACATCGGACACGCGATCATCACCGCGGCGATGAAGGTTCATTCGGCTGTCGGCCCGGGATTGCTGGAGAGCGCATACGAAACGTGCCTCATCTACGAACTCGAAAAGCGGCGCATCGGTGTACGCAGCCAGGTGGCCGTCCCAATCCGATACGAGGAACTTACGATCGAGCATGGTTACCGGCTCGATCTTCTGGTTGGCGGTATGGTCGTCGTCGAGCTCAAGGCGGTCGCGGCGATCCTGCCGGTGCATCGCGGGCAATTGTTGAGCTATCTGAAGCTCGGCGGGTTTAAGCTCGGGTACCTGTTGAATTTCCATGTCGCGCATATGCGCGACGGCATTGTGAGGCTGGTCAATGGACTCTGAGCCTTCGCGTCCATCGCGTATCCATCGCGTCCTTTGCGGTAGCTATCGAGCGAGCAGGAGGCCAGCATGAGCGATGCCAAAGGTCTCACCCGCCAGCAGATGTGCGACCGGCTAGCGATGGAGTTCGAGGATGGCTGGATCGTCAATCTCGGGATCGGGATCCCGACCCTGTGCTCGAATTATGATTTCGGCGACAAGGAGATCATCTTCCATGCCGAAAACGGCGTCATCGGCTACGGGCCCCTGACCGGCCCCGGCAAGGAGGATCTGCACCTCGTCAACGCCGGCGGCCAGCATGTGACGTTGAAACCGGGGGCGGCCATCGTCCACCATGCCGATTCGTTCGGCCTCATCCGCTCGGGCCGCATCGACGTCACCGTGCTCGGCGCCTATGAGGTCGCCCACAACGGCGATTTCGCCAATTGGAAGATGGCCGGGCAGACGGGCGGCGGCATCGGCGGCGCGATGGACCTGGCGGCCTGCGCCAAGCATGTGTTCGTGGCGATGGAGCAAACAACGCGCCGTGGCGCCCCCCGCCTCGTCGAGCGCTGCGCCATTCCGGTAACCGCGCCCGGCGTCGTCAACCTCGTCGTCACCAATTACGGCCTCTTCGAGATCACGCCGGAGGGCATGGCGCTGAAGGAGATCGCCCCGGGGGTCACCGTCGAGGAAATCACGGCGACGACCGGCTGCCCCTTGAAGATCCCGCGCGAAATCCCGACGGTCCGCCTGCGCGCCTGATCCAACCCTCAATGCATATGGGCCATCTCGCCGCGGGCCATCGCGAGATGGTGCCTCTGGTGGTGGGCGCCGCTCGCCAGGATCCCGATGAAGCCGAGCCCCCGGATATGCGCGACCTGCGCCGCGTCGCGCGCGGTGAATCGTAAAACGCGGCGATCCGCTCGTATCGGGCAAGATTGGGGGGCTGCTTACCACCCATCGGGCGGCTCGGCGCGCCTCAGCCGGGCTCCGCGGGCAGCGCGACAAACCGCGTGCTGCCGTCGCGCTCGACCTCGACCAGCAGTTTTTTCTGACCGGCCTTTTTTGCCGCGGCCGCGAGCTGCACCGTCTCATCGGGGGTGGTCACCTGAGTATGCGCGACCGCGATCACCAAATCGCCCGGGCGCAGACCCTGCGCGGACCCGGCGCTGTTCGGCGGCACCTCGGTGACGACCACTCCCTTGGCCGCGTCGGGCAGCGAGAACTGCTTCTTCAATTCGGGGGTGAGCTTGGCGAGCTTTAAACCGAACGCGTCGACGGCGACGATCGGCTTGGGTTTTTCCGGCGCCGGCGGCGCGGGGGCGGTGCGATTGGGGTTGAGCACCGCGACCTTGAGTTCGGCCTCGCGTTCCTTGCCGTCGCGCCAGATCGTCACCTTGACCTGCTTGTCCGGCGGGGTATCGGCGACCAGCCGCGGCAGCTGGCGGCTGCGCTCGATCGGCTTCCCGTCATAGCTGAGGATGACGTCGCCCGGCCGCAGCTTGGCTTGCAGCGCCGGGCTCCCGGGGTCGATCGCGGCGATCATCGCGCCGCGGCTTTTGTCGAGCCCGACGCTCTCGGCGAGGTCGTCGGTGACCGGCTGAATGCGCGCCCCGATCCAGCCGCGCTCGACCTTTCCGGTGGCCTTCAGCTGTTCGATGATCGGACGGGCGAAGGCCGATGGGATCGCGAACCCGATGCCGATCGAGCCGCCCGAGGGCGAATAGATGACGGTGTTGATGCCGATCACCTCGCCGGCCAGATCGAACATCGGCCCGCCGGAATTGCCGCGGTTGATCGAGGCGTCGGTCTGCAGATAGTCATCGTAGGGGCTGGAATGGATATCGCGCGCGGTTGCCGAAATGATCCCGGCGGTGACCGTGCCGCCGAGGCCGAACGGATTGCCGATCGCCAGTACCCAGTCGCCGACCCTGGCCTTGCTCGAATCGCCCCAGGTGGCGGCCGGCAGCGGACCCTTGGCGTCGACCTTGAGGAGTGCCAGATCGGTGACCGGATCGCGGCCGATGACCTGCGCCTGGAGCGCGGTATCGTCGGCCAGGGTCACCGTGATCTGCTCGGCATTGGCAATGACGTGGTTGTTGGTGACGATCAACCCCGACG
>DASYZD010000380.1:0-4977 GCA_035946655.1 Allostellaceae bacterium
GGCGCCGATCGATCCGTTCGGGTTCGGCCACCGCGATCCCCCAGGCCCCGCCTCAGGCCAGCGCCAGCGCGCGGTAGTCCTCGGCCACCACCGCTTCGCAGTGCTCGCGAAAGCGCGGGTGGCCGCCGCTGTATCGCATGATCCGGCGGACCGCCTTGCCTTCGACATTGCGGTTGATGCCGGTCATCCACGAATCGACTTCGGTGAACAGCAACCCCTCGCTCGTCTCAAGCACGTGGTCGGTCCACGCCGCGGCGCCCTCCGCGGTGGCCTCGATCCGGGTCAGCCCGCGCTCGCGCGCGAAGGCGATGAGCCCGGTCACCCAATCGGCGCTGTATTCGGCGGCGCGCGGAAAGTTCCCCAAGCCGGCGTGCGGGCCCATCACCATCAGCATGTTGGGAAACCCGTCAACCAGGATGCCGAGAAAGGTCTCCGGCCCGTCCTTCCACTTCTCCTTCAGGGACACCCCGTCAGCGCCGCGGATGTCGATCCGATCGAAAGCGCCGGTGATCGCGTCGAAACCGGTCGCATAGATGATGATGTCGAATTCGTATTCGCGCTCCGAGGTCTTGATGCCCTGTGGCGTGATCCGCTCGATCGGCGTCTCGTTGAGGTCGACGAGCCTCACATTGGGCTGGTTATAAACCTCGAAGTAGCCACTCTCGAGCGGCACCCGGCGGGTGCCGAAGCCGTGGTTCTTCGGAACCAGCTTTTCGGCCACCGCCGGGTCCTTCACCCGCTGGCGGATCTTCTTCGCGATGAAATCCGAAATCAGCGCGTTGGCGGCGCGATCGACGAGGATGTCGCGGAAGTTGCCCATCCAGATGCCGAAGCCCGGTTCGCCGTAAAGCTTTTCCCAGAAGGCTTCGCGCTCCTCGGGGGTCACCTCCGAGGTGGCGCGCGGGTCGGTGGCATGGATGAAGCAGCCATAGGTCTCCTGGCAGCGGGCAAAGATCGCGGGATAATTGGCCCGGATCCGGTTCATCTCCTCCTGCTCGATCCGGCTGTTATGCAACGGCGCGCTCCATTGGGCGGTGCGCTGGAAAACGGTCAAATGCCCGGCGGTCTTGGCGACTTCGGTGATCGTCTGGATGCCGGTCGCGCCGGTGCCGATGACGGCGACCCGCTTGCCCTCAAAGTCGACGGGCTCCTTCGGCCAGTAATGGGTGTGGCAGGATTGGCCCTTGAAGCTATCGACGCCGGGGATCCTCGGCATCGTCGGCGCCGAGAGGACGCCGACCGCGGTAACCAGGAAGCGCGCGCTGTAGCGCCTGCCATCCTCCAGGATGATGGCCCAGCGCCGCGTATCCTCCTCGTAGTGCGCCGCGGCGACGAGGCTATCGAACTGGATGTCGCGGCGCAGGTCGAACTTGTCGGCGACGTAGTTGAGATAGCGCTCGTTCTCGGGCTGCGAAGAGAAGTGCTCCTCCCAGTCCCATTCCTCCAACAGCTCCTGGGAGAACGAATATCCGTAGGTCCAGCTCTCCGAATCGAAGCGCGCCCCGGGATAGCGGTTCCAGTACCAGGTGCCGCCGACCCCGCTGCCGCTCTCGAACAGGCGGACATTCATGCCGAGCTCCCGCAGCTTATAAAGCTGGTAGAGCCCGGAGACGCCGGCGCCGATGACGACGGCGTCAAACTCTGTCGCGGCCGGCATCAGTTGAGCCCGTAAAAGCTGAGTGCGCCGCCGGCCATGACGCCGCGCTGGGTCGCGGTCGACGTGCCCTTCAGGCGCTCGCGCACCATCTCGGGGGCGCCGGGGAAAAACCCGTCCTGATGCGGATAATCGGTCGCCCACATGATCTTGTTGGGGCCGATATAGTCGGCGAGGACCGCGATCGAGCTTTCCACCGGCTCGAACGAAATCCAGCAATTGCGCCGGAAAAGCTCGCTCGGCCGCATCGAGGGCGCGGTGTCGTTGAACCCCAGATCGTCGAAATGTCGGTCCATGCGGTCGAGCCACGGCGCCATCCAACCACCGCCCGATTCGAGAAAGGCGACGCGCAGCCGCGGGTGGCGATCGACGACGCCGCCCCAGATCACGGCCATCGCCGCCAGCATCATCTCCATCGTGTGAGAGATCATGTGGCGCGCCGCGCGGTCGTTCTCGAAGCGGTCGACGCCAACGGTCGGCATCGCGTTGGTCGAGCCCTCGTGGAAGCCGATCGAGAAATCGAGTTCTTCCGCCATCGTCCAGAACGGCTCGTATATCGGGTCGCTGATCATCTTGTTGCCGTGATAGGGGTTTGGCCGCAGGAACCCGCCGCGCATCCCGAGCTCCTGCTTGGCAAATCGCATCTCGTCGATCGCCAGATCGACCGACTGCATCGGCAGCATCGCGACCCCGAACAGGCGGTCGGGATAGGGCTTGCAATAGTCGGCGAGCCAGCGGTTATAGGCGCGGCACATCGCGGCGGCGAGCGGCGGGTCCGAAACCGCGCCGGCGAAAAGCCCGAGGCTCGGGTAAAGGAACGCCGCGTCGATCCCGTCGGCATCCATGTCAGGGATGCGCGCGTGCGGATCGAACCCGCCCTTCTTTCCCTCGGCGTATTTGAGGGTGTCGGGCTTGACCGTGCCCTGCCGCACCCCGACCGAACCGAGGCTGCCGATCCCGCGCGGGTTGCCCAGCAATTTGCCCTCGACGCCGAGCCGCTCCTTGCCATTCTCGTCAATCAGGAAGCGCGGCCGGCGCTCGCGGAATTTCGGGTCGATATAATGGTCCCACAAATCGAGCGGTTCCAAAATGTGGCCGTCGGCGTCGACAACGTCATAGGCGCGGGTCATCGTCATTCCCTCCCTGGGCGGTCGGATGCTGCGGCATGCTAACGCAGCCACGCCAGCGGCGCGAGCCTGAACGCTATTCAGAATGGCGAATGCAGGCATGCGGCTCGAGGAACCCCGCTCTACGCTCGGATCTCCTGGCGCTGGAAGGCGATGTAGGCGATGACGAAAATGACGATCGTTGCCGCGACCAGCCCGGTGAGCTGCGGCCAGATCAGGATGAAGCTTTGCGAGGCGGGCAGCGGCGCCCCGAGGAGCGCCCCTTCGAGCTGGCTGATCAATACCGGCCCGAGCGCGCGCGTCGCCGGATGCAACAGCGCCAGCGCGCTCTCGGCATAGAGCGTGTTGGGCGAGAGGCGGTCGATGATCTGCTGGGCCTGGAGGAATTCCATGCGCGGCCCGAACACACCCTCGGGCGGCCCGGCGACGAGGTTGGCGAGAAGCGGGGTCGTGACCGACCAGAACAGCGCAAAGAGGAGCCAGGTGCCGAGCGCGGCGAGGGCCGCCGTCGCCGGCGCGCGGAACACCACCGAGAAGAGGAGGGCGACGGCCAGCCAAACCCCGCCATAGGCGATCGTGGCGATCAGGAAGCCAAGCATCCGCACGGTCTCTTCGGTGCTGGGCGGCAATCCCAACAGCACGAGGCCGAGGCCGATGACGAGCAGCCAGAGCGAAACCAGGCCAATCGTCAGCGCCAGCAGCCCGGCGAGGAATTTGCCGAGGAGAAGGGCGTCGCGATAGATCGGCTGCGCGAGGATGCGGCTCATCGTGCGCCGGTTAAATTCGCCGTTGATCGCATCGAACGCCAGCGCGATCGCCACCAGCGGAATGAGGAACCCAAGGAGCGCGATAAAGGACGGCAGCGGCTCCTGCGAAAAGGTCAGCAAGCGTAGAAACAGGAACGGGCTCTCGCCGATTGTCGCGCGGATGTCGCGGATCGCGGCGTAGGCGGCGGCGATCGCGGTCAGGAACACCAAGGCTTCGAGGATCCGCATCCGCGCGCTCGACAGATGGTCGGCGGTCTCCTTGGCGATGACCGCGCCGAGCCCGGTCCACGGCGACCCCTGCCGGCCCCCGCCGGGCCGCCGGTCACTCCGCGGCATGGCGCGCCTCCTCGAAATAGCGGGTATAGACCTCGTTGAGGCTCGGCGCGGCAAAATGGATGCCGATCAGCTCAATTTGAGCGGCGAGACTGCGCGCGATCGCGGCGCGCGCATCGCTCTGGCAATCGACCCGGTAGCGCTGGCTGTCCGGCCCGGACCCGAGCAGCTGCACCCGCACGATTCCCGGGATCGCGGCAAGGCGCGCCTCAATGCCGGGCCCCCGCGCCTCGACATCAATGACATACCCGCCGCCCAGCACCCGCCCGGCCAATTCCGTTACCGAGCCCGAGAGCACGATGCGGCCGCGGTTGAACAAGGCGACGCGGTCGCACACGCTCTGCACCTGATCGAGATGGTGCGAGGACAGCAGGACCGCGGTCCGATCGGATTTGAGCGCGCGGATCATGTCGAGAAATTCCTGCGTCGAATGCGGGTCGAGCGCGGTCGTCGGCTCATCGAGGATCGCCACGCTCGGACGCTTCATCAGGATCTCGGCCAGGCCCAAACGCTGGCGCATGCCTTGCGAGAAGGTCGCGACCCGCTGCTGCCCGACTTCGCTCAGCCCAACCCGGTCGAGTGCGGCGTCGAAGCGCTCGTCGATCTCGCGGCGCGACAGGCCGGCGAGGCGCCCGGTATAGGTCAGATTGTCGCGCGCCGAGAGGCCATCGTAAAAGCCGATCTGGTCGGGCAGGTAGCCGACCCGGCGTTTAACTTCGAGGGGTTCCCGCAGCGGGTCGAAACCGGCAACCAGGGCTTGTCCGCTGGTCGGTTCGGTAAGTCCCAGGAGCATCAGGATCGTCGTCGTCTTGCCCGAGCCGTTCGGCCCGAGGATGCCGACGATCTCGCCGGCGTTGACCACGATATCGATGTGGTCGACGGCCACCGTGGCGCCGTAGCGCTTGGTCAGCGCCTCGGCCTGGATCACCACCTCGCCGGCCATCGGCGGCCCCTAGCGCCGGCCGAAGCGGGCGACGGCGAAGACGACGACGAGGAGCGCGATCGCGATGATCGCGATGCCGATCGCGCCCCACAGGGTCGAGGTCAGGACGGTGATGCGGAAATTGGTCGATTCGGAAAGCCCGCCCGCCGCGCT
>DASYZD010000381.1:0-9137 GCA_035946655.1 Allostellaceae bacterium
ACGGCTACGGGCTGATGCCGTCGCCCAACCTCGTCGCCTCGTCGCTGGCCCGGCGCACCACCGATACGGCGCTGTGCGTGCTCGGCAATTCCTTGGCTCTCTACAACCCGCCGACCCGGGTTGCCGAAGAATTCGCGATGATCGATTGCATCTCGGGCGGGCGCCTCATCGCCGGGTTCCCGGTCGGCTCGCCGATGGATACCTGCTACGCCTATGGCCAGAACCCCTCGACCCTGCGCGAGCGCTATCACGAGGCGCACGACCTCGTGGTCAAGGCGTGGACCGAGAAGGACACCTTCGCCTTCAACGGCCGCTTCAACCAGCAGCGCTATGTCAACATCTGGCCGCGCCCGATCCAGAAGCCGCGCCCGCCGATCTGGGTCCCGGGCGGCGGCTCGGTCGAGACCTGGCGGTGGTGCGCGCAGATGGATCACGTCTATTGCTACCTGTCGTATTACGGCTACAAGGCCGGGCAGGCGACGATGGACGGGTTCTGGGCCGAGATGGCCCGGCTCGACAAGGACCGCAATCCCTATCACGCCGGGTTCCTGCAATTCGTCGGGGTTGCCGAGACCCGCGAAGAGGCCATGGAGCTATATCGCGAGCCGGCCGAGTATTTCTACGGCCGCTGCCTCCATGTCGATGCGCGTTTCGCCGGGCCTCCCGGCTACACCACCGAAGAGACCCAGCGCCGCGGCATCCAAAGCCAGGTCCAGCAGGCCGCGGCGCAGAGCAATCGCTACGAGTCGAAGTTCCAGACGCTGGCGCGCGAGATGGATGCCATCGTCGACAAGGGCTACGTCATCATCGGCTCGCCCGATGAAGTTGCCGCGCAGCTGCGCGAGGTGGCGGTGAACCTCAATGTCGGCCACCTGATGCTGCTCTTGCAGTTCGGCAACATGAAAAAGGACCTGGCCCAGTACAATACCGGGCTGTTCGCCCGGAAGGTCATGCCGCAGCTGCAAGACCTCTTCGCCGAATGGGAAGACCGCTGGTGGCCGCGGCCGATGGCGAAGATCGATCGCGCCGCGCTGCCGTCGTTCCGGCCGGCGCTCGCGGCGGAGTGAATTCCTCATCGCCGAAATCGAAAGAGGGATCGAGCACATGTCCGAGGACTTTGATTTCGTCATTGTCGGCGGCGGCTCCGCCGGGGCGGTCATCGCCTCCCGTCTTTCCGAAGATCCCGCTTGCAAGGTGGCGCTAATCGAGGCCGGCGAGCGGCCACCCGAGATATCCGCACTGCCGATAGCGCCGGCGGCGATGCAGCTGAACCCGGCGACCGACTGGATGTATACCGCCGATCCCGGCAAGGCCGGGCTGGGGCTCAACAACCGGCGCGTGCCGGTACCGCGCGGCAAGATGCTCGGCGGCTCGTCCGGTATCAACTACATGATGTATGTGCGCGGCCATCCCGGCGATTTCGATTCGTGGGCCGCCGGCGGCGCCGCCGGATGGAGCTACGCCGAGGTGCTGCCCTATTTCTGCAAAAGCGAGGGCCTGACGGCGAGCGAGGACATCGTCATCGATGCCGCCGCGCACAACACCACGGGCCCGCTCGGCGTCTCGGTGCGCGACCCGATCCTGCCGGCCGCCCGGCAATTCGTCGAGGCCGCGGTCGCGGCCGGGATCCCGCAGGGCGACTACAACGCTCGCAACCGTGGCAGCGCCGCCGGCGTCGTCTCGCTGACCCAGTACACGACGCGCGACGGCCGGCGGTCGAGCACCTATCAGGCGTTTCTCGCCGGCGAGCCGGAGAGCCGCCCGAACCTGACGATCATCACCGGCGCGCAAGCGACGCGCGTCATCCTCGGCGGCGCCGCCGGCCAGGCGGTTGCCACCGGCGTCGAGTATCGCACCGCCGCCGGCGAGACCCTGCAAGCGCATGCCGGCAAGGAAGTGATCCTCAGCGCCGGCGCGATCGGCTCGCCGCACCTGCTGCTGCTGTCCGGCATCGGGCCGCGCCAGGAACTCGAAGCCCTCGGCGTCGCCTGTCTGGTCGATGCGCCGCATGTCGGCAAGCATCTGCAGGATCACACGATGTGCCCCATGTTCTACCCCGCCCCGGGCATCGGCGTGACGATGAACGATCTCGTCCTGGCGATGGGACCCGACGCGCTGCGCGCTCCCGCCGGACCATTGCCCGCCGACCCGGCCGACGATGCGACGTTGTCGCCCGAATTGCAGGAATTGAAGGAGAAGGCGGAGCGCCGGTTCGGCGAGTGGCAGGCGAGCGGACGCGGCCTTGGCGCATCGTCGCTGGCCGACGCCGTCGTCTTCTGTTCGAGCGGCGTCGGCGACCTCCAGAGGCACGACACCGAGATCATCTGCTTCGTCACCGGCGGCAACGATGATTTCCAGCGGACGATCATGAATCTCGACACCGCGCGGTTTTTCGATGATCCGGCGAAGCGCATCGCATCCGATGCGGAAAACCTGCTGCTGCTGGCTAACCCGGTATTGCCGCGCAGCCGCGGCGAAGTCGCCATCGGCAGCGCCGACCCCGGGGTGCCGCCGGAGATCCGGATGAACTACTACGACGACCCGCACGACATGAAGGTCATGGTGGCGGCGATCCGCCGGACGATGGATATCGCCGCGCACTGGCCGGGCAACCGCAAGCTCGGTGCGCTGATGGTGCCGCCGTTCCTGGCTGAAAAGCATGGCTATCGCGAAGGCAGCGAGCCGAGTGACGCGCTGCTGGAGGATTTCGCGATGCATTTTTCCCTGACGGTGTACCACCCGACCTCGACCTGCCGCATCGGCGACGTTGTCGATCCGCGTCTGCGGGTCCTGGGGGTCGGCAAATTGCGGGTGGCGGATGCCAGCGTCATGCCGGCCGTCATCGGCGGCAACACCAATGCGCCCTCGATCATGATCGGCGAGAAAGCGGCGGAGATGATCGCCGCCGAGTACGGCGTGCGGCTCGCCGAATTCGTCGGCGAGCCTGCTACCGGCCGCCGCTAGACCCGATCTCGTCTGCCGCATAGCGGCAGCGGGGTTTGACAGCGAGGGATAATGGAGACCGAACCTG
Organism: Allostellaceae bacterium; assembly: GCA_035946655.1. GTDB lineage: Bacteria > Pseudomonadota > Alphaproteobacteria > ATCC43930 > CGMCC-115725 > DATARH01. The sequence goes on from DASYZD010000381.1 coordinate 3,032, forward strand.
AGACCGCTTCCGTCGAATTGAACGGCTTTGCCTGCCGGGTCTGGACCAAAGGCAGCGGGCCGAAGCTCGGCTTTCTCGCCGGCTTGGGTGGGTTGCCGCGGTGGATCCCGTTCCTGGATGCGCTGGCGCGCGAGCGTACCGTCATCGTGCCGTCATTGCCCGGCTTTCCCGGCGGCGAGCGCGGCCATACCGTGCTCGACAGCCATCTCGACTGGGTGCTGGCGGCGCATCTGCTCCTGCACAAGGCCGGGCTCGATGGCGCCGATCTCGCCGGCAGCTCGGTCGGCGGCTCGCTTGCCGCCGAAGTCGCGGCGATCTGGCCGCATCAGGTGCGCCGCCTCTCGTTGATCGCGCCGTTTGGTCTGTTCGACGACAAGGACCCGGCGACCGATCCCTGGGCCCAGCGCGCGCCCGATGTTCCCGGCCTGATGTGCGCCGATCCGGCGCGCTGGGAATGGCTGAAGGCCGAGCCCGAGGGCCAGAATTCGCCGGAATGGCCGATCGAGCAGGTCCGCGCCAGCGAAGCTGCGGCGCGCATCTTCTGGCCGCTCGGCAACACCAAGCTCGACAAGCGCCTGCCGCTGATCGATGCCCCGACGCTCCTCCTGTGGGGCGCGGAGGACCGCATCATGCCGCGCGGCTACGCCGACCGCTTTGCCCGCGGCATTGCCGGCCGCACCGAGATCCGGGTGATCCCCGGCGCCGGGCATCTCGCCGAGCTCGACAAACCCGACGAGGTCGCCGCCGCGATCCTCGGCTGGACCGGATGAATCGGTAAGGTCGCGCCCCGTGGATTCGGACCGAGGGTTTCACGCGGCAGCCGGCCGGGCGGTTAGCGCCGCTGCCTACGACCGCTATATTGGCCGCTGGTCCCGACTTTTCGTTCCAAGCCTGCTGGCTGAAGCGGAAGTACGACCCGGCCATCTTGTACTCGACGTTGCCACCGGGACCGGCGAAGCTGCGCTGCTGGCCGTCTCGGTCGTTGGCGATGCGGGTATGGTGATCGGGACCGATATCTCGACGGCGATGCTGGGCGCCGCTCATGCCCGGTTGTCGGGTTCATTTCGGGCCGTCGTCAGCGATGGTCAGGCGCTGGCGTTCCGGGACGCGAGTTTCAACGCCGTCATCTGTCAACTCGGCCTGATGTTCTTTCCCGATCCGCAGCGAGGTCTCTCCGAATTCCGGCGCGTACTGCGCGCTGGCGGGCGCGCCGCGATTTGTGTCATCTCCACACCGGAGAGAGCGCCGATGTGGGGCTTTCTCGCGAAAGCGCTCAGCCGGCATCGTCCCGCTCAGCGCGAAGCACTCCACCTCTCCTTCTCGCTCGCAGATGCGCAGCGCCTCGAATCGCTGATCGGCGCGGCCGGCTTTCGTGAAATCAGGGTGATCCGAGAAGTGCGTGATGGGGTCGTTGATTCGTTCGACGAATACTGGGCGGCGATCGAAGCTGGGACAGGGCAGCTGCCGCTGATCTATGCGGCGCTTCCGGAACCACAGCGACAGGCTGTCCGAGACGAGGTCCACGGGGCACTGGCGCGCTTCGAATCGAATGGACGGCTTGAGATGAGCGTCGAGATGCTAATCGGGAGCGGCCTGGCGTAGAACAGCGACGTCGGGTCTTGCCGCGACCATCTTCGGCGCGGGAGCGGATGCAGGAGGCCAGCGATGAAATTCGGCATTTTTTACGAACATCAGCTGCCGCGGGCGGCCGGTGCCGAATGGGACGAGGACGCCGAACGGCGGCTCTATCACGACGCGCTCGCCCAGGTCGAACTCGCCGACCGGGTCGGGATCGATTATGTGTGGGAGGTTGAGCACCATTTTCTCGAAGAATATTCGCATTCTTCGGCGCCCGAGGTGTTCCTCGCGGCCTGCTCGCAGCGCACCCGGCGCATTCGCCTCGGCCATGGCATTACCCTGATGCCGCCGCGCTACAACCATCCGGCCCGCGTCGCCGAGCGGATCGCGGCGCTCGATCTGGTTTCGAACGGCCGCGTCGAATGGGGTACCGGCGAATCGGCCACGGCGGTCGAGATGGGCGGCTTCCTGATCGATCCGCCGGACAAGGAAGCGATGTGGCAGGAGGCCACCGAACAGGCCGCCAACATGCTGGCGATGCGGCCCTACCCCGGCTTCAAGGGCAAATGGTTCGAAATGCCCTGCCGCAACATCGTGCCGAAGCCGGTGCAGAAGCCGCATCCGCCGATGTGGGTCGCCTGCTCGCGCCGCGAGACGATCCACCGCGCCGCCCGCGCCGGCATCGGCGCCTTGGCGTTTGCGTTTGTCGAACCCGAACAGGCGGCGAAGTGGGTCGAGGACTACTACGCGATCATCAAATCCGACGAGTGCGTGCCGATCGGCCACACCGTCAATCCGAACATCGCCGTCGTCACCGGCATGTCGTGCCACAAGGACGAGAAAGAGGCGATCCGGCGCGGCCTCGACGGGTTTCGCTTCTTTGGCTATTCGCTCGGCCACTACGCGCTGTTCGGCGAGCATCAGCCGGGCATCACCAGTTTGTGGGACCGCTTCCAGCAGGTCAAAGACAAGATGCCCGACAATGCCGGGCGCGGCGGCATCGGCACCCCGGCGCAATTGCGCGCGCATCTCCTCCGCTACGAGGAGGCCGGGATCGATCAGGTCATCTTTGTGCAGCAGGCGGGCGCCACCCGCCACGAGCATATCTGCGAATCGATCGAAACCTTCGCCACCGAGGTGATGGGCGAATTCGCCGAACGCGAGGCGGCCCGCAGCGTGCAACGACATGAGGATTTGGCGCCGTTCATCGCGGCGGCGCTCGCCCGCAAGCCGCGAATGCCGGCGGTCGACCCTGCCGCGGTGCCGGTCGTCGAAGCGCTCGGGCGGCAGGCGCACGGGGCGGCGATCACGACGAGCGACCGCGGCGGCGCAATCCCGATCGCGACTGCCGACCTCTTGGCGGAGCGTCCCGGATTGGCCGCGGCGCTGGCCGCTCACAAGGCAGCCGAGGCCGAGGCCGCCGCGAAGGCGGCGAAGTAGGAAAAAGCGCTGGGAGGACGCCATGAGCAAACTCGAGGACTACGCCACCAAATACCAATGCGCGCGCTTCGAGCGGCGGGACGGCATCCTCCTGATGACGCTGCACACCGACGGTGGGTCGCTGCGCTGGGGGTTCGGGCCGCATGGCGAACTGCCCGAAGCCTTCCACGATGTCGGCGCCGACCGCGACAACCGCGTCGTCATCCTGACCGGCACCGGCGCCGAATTCTCCGGCCCGCGCGCGACGCCGGGCACGTCATCCTTCCCCAGCCGGCCGGCGCCCGAGCGCATCGACCGCATCCATTGGGAAGGCCGCCACCTGTTGATGCGGCTCCTCGAAATCGAGGTGCCGGTGATCGGCGCGATCAACGGCCCGGCGTGGCGCCATTCCGAGATCCCGCTGCTCGCCGACATCGTGCTCGCCGCCGACACCGCGCAGTTCCAGGATTCGGCGCATTTTGCCTCCGACGTGGTGCCGGGCGACGGCATGCACATCGTCATGCCGCTGTTGTTGGGGCTCAACCGCGGCCGCTATTACCTCTTGACCGGGCAGACCCTCGACGCCAAGAAAGCCCTCGAGCTCGGCCTCGTCGCCGAAATCCTGCCACCCGACAAGCTGTTGGCGCGCGCCTGGGAACTGGCCGAGGGCCTCACCAAGAAGCCAACGCTGGCGCTGCGCTACACTCGCCTCTTGCTCACCGAACACCTGCGCCGCCAGATGCACGATCTCCTGGGCTACGGCCTCGGCATGGAGATGCTGGCGCTGCTGGAAAAACCGGAGGGGCGCTAGGTTCGTGGGCTAATGCTGTCGTTGCGACGATGAAAACCGCCATGACTGAGAGAGGCGCGTCGTTCCGGGTCGAGGAGACGTCGATCGCGGCGTTGCACACCGCCTATTTGAGCGGTCGGGCGACCGCGGCAGCGGTCTGCCAGGCGCATCTCGATCGGATTGCAGCGTATGACCGCAAAGGGCCGGCTCTGGGAGCGATCATTACCACCAACCCCGACGCCCTGGCGGATGCCGCCTCGCTCGACGCTGCGCTCGCCTCGACCGGCAAGCTGGCCGGTCCGCTGCACGGCATCCCGGTCCTGGTAAAAGACAATTACGACGTGGCCGGCTTGCAAACGACGGGCGGCTCGGCCGCGCTGTTGGGCTGGATACCCGAGACGGATGCAACCGTGGTTGCCAGGATCAAGGCCGCGGGCGCAATCATCCTCGCCAAAACGACGATGTCCGAATGGGCGCGCGGCGGGCTGGACAATATCAATTCCGTGCTCCCCGGTTTTGCGCGCAATCCCTACAATACTGCCTATGCGACCGGCGGGTCCTCGGGCGGCACGGGGTCGGGGCTCGCGGCGAGCTTCGGCGTCGTGGGCCTGGGCTCCGACACCTTCGGCTCGATCCGCAATCCTGCCTCCAACAATGCTGTTGTCGGGTTGCGGCCGAGTTGGGCGTTGGTTTCCCGCGCCGGCATGATCGGGCTGTACGACAAGCGAGACACCGTCGGCCCGATGGCCCGCACCGTCACCGATCTGGCGCACTTTCTGGACGTCATCGCCGGCGGCGATCCGGCGGACCCGGCGACGGCCGAGGCGGGTGACAAAATCCCGCCGACCTACACGGCGTTCCTGCATACCGGCGCCGCGGGGCGTCGGATCGGCGTGCTGCGTCAAGCGTGTCGACCGGAAGCATCCGATCCAGAGGTACTCGCCCTATTCGACCGCGCGGTCGGCGATTTGCGGGCCACGGGGGCGGAGATCGTTGATCCTTTTGTCATCTCAGACTTTGACCGGTTCGCCCCGAGGCTTCATCCGATCAGTGAAGTTCGCGTCGCGATCGAACGCTATCTGGCCAAGACGGGACCGGGATTTCCCAAGAGCCTGTCGGAAATCGTGACCTCCGGGAAATTCCACCCCTTGCATGAGGTCGGCATGTTGGAAGCGTCGTCCGCGCCTCCGCGCGAGGCGGATCCGGTGGTGACGCAGCTGGAGGCCGACGAGGCCCGCATGCGTACCGCCTATCTGGCGGCCATGGACGAGTTGCGCATCGATGCGCTCGCCATCCCGACGGCGACCTACCCGCCAAAGCTGAACGGCGACCGCAATACGACCCCGGCGGGCGCTCTGTCGGGCATCGCTTCCGCGCTGCATTGGCCGGCTTTGGTGGTACCGATGGGATACAGCCACGAGCACCTGCCGAGCGGCTTGCAGCTTATCGGACGACCATGGTCCGAACCGGTCCTGATCGGCATCGCGTATGCCTATGAGCGGGGAACTCGACACCGCACGCCGCCGAGCACCGTGCCGCCGCTCAACGATTGAAAACCGGCGGTTCGGGGCGGCAGGAGGGAGCGTCCCGCCGGGGCCCGCTCATTCCTCGACCCACGCCTGGCCGCGCTTTCGGTAGCGCCGCTTGACCGCGGCCCAGGCGATGCGGAACGCGGTCTGCTCGTCGCCATAGCTGTCCCAGGCGGCGTTGAACGCGGCGCGGAAGATCTCTTGCGCGTGCAGCGGCAGGTGGCGCACCGCCGGCGGCAGCTCGTCGATCGTGGCGTAAGGCATCTTATGGGTGCGCGGCGATGAAGGAAGTGATCAGCCGGTTGACCTCGCCCGACTTCTCCATGTGCGGCAGGTGCCCCGCGGCGTCGATGATGTGAACGGGCACCGCTGCGGCGAGGGCTTCGGCGTGGGCGAGCGGGATGATCCGGTCGTCGCGGCCCCAGATCAGCTGCACCGGCACGCCGAGATTTGCCGCGAGCACCGCGTTGCCGACCCGCTGGACCCCGCCCGGGAACCATTCCTCGGCGATCGCCGCGAGCGCCGCGGCGACGCCGTCGAGCCGCTTGTAGCGCAGCGTGTCCTCGACCATCGCGCGACTGACCAATCCCGGATCGTGCACCAGGAGTGCGAGGGCCTCCTGCGCCTCGCGGCGTCGCTGCGCGCGCATGAAGCCGTCGATGAACCGGGCGTTGATCTCGGGCCCGAGCTGCGCCGAGGCGATCAAGGTGAGGCTCACCACCCGCTCGGGCTGCCAGTTGGCGAAGGTCAGCGCGATCCCGCCCCCCATTGAGTGGCCGACGAGGTGGAC
>DASYZD010000382.1:0-9496 GCA_035946655.1 Allostellaceae bacterium
GGTCGAACAGCGGCAACAGCGTTGGGAAGGTCGGGTAGAGCCCGGCCTCGATCTCGGCCCGCGTCACCCAGGCGATCGCGGCGGCGTCGTCCGCGGCCGCCCCTTCGCCCGCGCGCCAGATCCCGCGCACCGCGATGAGGGTATAGTGAAACTGAACGCGACCTTGCCCGTCATGGTGGATCGCGTCGTGGACATCGAGGATGTCGGCGGGTTCGGCGGCGATGCCGGTCTCTTCCAGAAGCTCGCGCATCGCCCCGTCGCGGACGGTTTCGCCGAGTTCGAGGACACCGCCGGGAAAGCCCCAGCGCCCCTGGTTGGGCTGCCGGGCGCGCTGCACGATCAGGGCCTTTTCGCCGCGCAGCACCACCGCCAGCACCGCGACGATCGGGCGCTCGGGGTAGCGCCGCGCCGCCCGCCGCGCGTCGAGGTCGGCGGCGGTGGGTTCGGTCGTGACCGACTGATCTGTCATTGCGAGAAACCATCAAGCGACGAAGCAATCCCGACGAGATTGCGTCGCTGCGCCCGCAATCGCAACGACCCTATTCCGCGGCGGCGCGCGGCTGGCCGTGCTCGTCGGTGTAGATTTCGGCGCCCTGCTTCAGGAACTCCTGCGACTTCTCGGCCATGCCGGAGTTGGCGTAGTCGCGGATTTCCTGGGTGATCTGCATCGAGCAGAATTTCGGGCCGCACATCGAGCAGAAATGCGCCAGTTTCGCCCCGTCCGCCGGCAGCGTCTGGTCGTGGAATTTTTCGGCCGTCTCGGGGTCGAGCGACAGGTTGAACTGGTCGCGCCAGCGGAATTCGAAGCGGGCGCGCGACAAGGCGTCGTCGCGCTCGCGCGCCCCCGGGTGGCCCTTGGCGAGATCGGCGGCGTGGGCGGCGATCTTGTAGGTGATGACGCCCGTCTTGACGTCGTCGCGGTCGGGCAGCCCCAGATGCTCCTTCGGCGTCACATAGCAGAGGAGCGCGGTGCCGAACCAGCCGATCATCGCCGCGCCGATGCCGCTGGTGATGTGGTCGTAGCCGGGCGCGACATCGGTGACCAGCGGTCCCAGCGTATAGAACGGGGCCTCGCCGCATTCCTCGAGCTGCTTATCCATGTTGATCTTGATCTTGTGCATCGGCACGTGGCCGGGGCCTTCGATCATCACCTGGACATCGTCTTCCCAGGCGATCTTGGTCAATTCGCCCAAGGTTTCGAGTTCGGCGAACTGGGCGCGGTCGTTGGCGTCGGCGTTGGAACCCGGGCGCAACCCGTCGCCCAACGAGTAGCTGACGTCATAGGCCCGCATGATCTCGTTGATCTCGCGGAAATGGGTATAGAGGAAGCTCTCCTGGTGATGCGCCAGGCACCATTTGGCCATGATCGAGCCGCCGCGCGAAACGATGCCGGTGACCCGCGGCGCGGTCAGGTGGATGTACCCCAGGCGCACCCCGGCGTGGATCGTGAAATAATCGACCCCCTGCTCGGCCTGCTCGATAAGCGTGTCGCGGAACAGTTCCCAGGTCAGCTCCTCGGCCTTGCCGCCGACCTTTTCCAGGGCCTGGTAGATCGGCACCGTACCGATCGGCACCGGCGAATTACGGATGATCCACTCGCGGATCGTGTGGATGTTGCGCCCGGTCGAGAGGTCCATCACCGTGTCGGCGCCCCACCGCGTCGCCCATACCAGCTTGTCGACTTCCTCGGCGACCGAGGACGTCACGATCGAGTTGCCGATATTGGCGTTGACCTTTACGAGGAAGTTGCGGCCGATGATCATCGGCTCGGTTTCCGGGTGGTTGATGTTGTTGGGGATGATGGCGCGGCCGCGCGCGATCTCCTCGCGGACGAATTCCGGGGTCACGTAATCGGGAATGCTGGCGCCGAACGATTCCCCGTCGCGCGCCTCGGCACGGATCAGCTCGCGCCCGAGGTTCTCGCGGATCGCGACATATTCCATCTCGGCGGTGATGATGCCGGCGCGGGCATAGGCGAGTTGGGTCACCGATTTGGCGGGCTTGGCGCGCAATACCCGCCGCGCCGCGCGATCGAAGATTGGCACGTTGCTGTCTTCGCCGCGCCTGAGGCCGTTATCCTCGGGCTTGACCTCGCGGCCTTGGGTTTCCTCGACATCGCCGCGCGCGAGGATCCACGAGCGGCGCAACTCCTTGAGGCCCTTGTGGATGTCGGTCGTCTGGTCGGGGTCGGAATAGGCGCCCGAGGTATCGTAGACGCGGATTGGCTTCTCGTTCGCGCTCGGCTCCAGGTCGATCTCGCGCAGCGCGACCCGGATGTCCTTATGGCGGCTTCCCGCCACATGGATCTTGCGCGAGGCGGGAAAGGGGCCAGTGGTGACACTCGGCTCGGCGCCCTTCGCGCTCAGTGCGGGGGTGGATAGAGGAGCGGAATCGGGCATGAAGGCCTCCGTTGCGCGCGTGGAGCACAGACCCGGGCCGATCGCGATGGGGAAACGGCGTTCGCCCGATAGTTCGCCAGATGGGCGTTCCTGTCCCTACGCCGGCACGACCCGGATCAGGTTCAAAGGGTTGCCCGCGGTCTAGCGGTCTCTCAGCCCCTTCGCCGGGGCACCCCTTGGACTGCCCGGATTATCGACAGGTTGCCGCAGCGCCGTCAAGCGGCGCCTTCGGTTTCCTCAGGGGGCGACCATCCTGTGGGGTCAGCAATTTTGCGCAATGAGAGGTCGACTATCTTCGCTCTTCGCCGCCCCTCCTCGAGGAAGGTTACGGCACTGTAGTGGTCCTCAAGGCGGACGAAGACGCCAACCTCGCCTGCCCATTCCCGAAGTCGCCGCGCACAGGATTTTTCCCATGCCACTACCTCGATGCCCCACCCGCGAGAATGCAGCCGCTCCAGGTCAGCCCGAAAGCCGACTCCATCCTCGTAGCCCTTCCCATCTCCTGTCAGGAGCACAGCTGTAGCGGGCTTCGGTGCGTCTGCGAGTGCGCGGAGCATCCAGAGCTGAAGGCACTGGTCCACTCCTTGTTCCCTTCCGGAGAATTGGCCTCGCTCGTATTTCTCGACACGGATACCGGTCTTTTCGAGCCGGTCCCAGACGGTCGCAAGTTGCGGGGGAACAGAGCCGACACAGATCGCGGTGACGACACTGCGACCAGCCCGAGCTAGATCGAACAAATGTTCGAATTCAATCCGAATATGCGGCGCGCCGTACCTGCCCTCGTTCTGGGAGGCCACCGACTTGGCGGAAATGAAGACATTGGAGTTGTCCCAGAAGACATATATCGGGGAGTGAAGGTTGGCTGGCGTCAGAGGCCTCGGCAGAGTTGCAACCGGCATTCCGCACGCTCCATGCGCGCAAAAAGCGCGCGCTTACGACTCGGCCAACAGAGCATTATGGGACTCGAATATATGGGGTGCGTCGGCCGCGATACCACCGTGGTAAGGGAATTTCGCGGGCTTAGGATGCAGGCTTTTGTAACCCGCGGTCCTCGCCGGCGCGGCGGTGGGCGAAGTTGAGGGTCAGGAGGCGCTCGGTGAAGTCGCCGTAGGTGAGGGGCTCGTATCTGGGCGGGTTGTCGGGACCGGTGCAGGTCGGCACCGGCGCGACGACGACATCGTGGTTGGGGCCGAGGAAGAACGGGATCGCATAGCGCGAGCGATCATTGCGGTTGATGACGCGGTGCGGGGTCGCGCGGAAGCGGTCGTTCGAATAACGCGCCAGCATCGCCCCGGTATTGACGACAAAGGTGCCCGGCACCGCCGGCGGGCGGATCCACTCGCCCTCCTCTGTCCGCACCTCCAAGCCGGGCAGCGCCGATTGCGCGAGAAACGTGATGAAGTTGTTGTCGGTGTGCGGGGCAAACCCGAATTCGTTGTCGCCGGGGTCGGGCTGCGGCGGGTAGTGGATGAGGCGGATCGTGCAATTGGGCTCGGCAAAGGCCGCCGCGAAGTAATCTTCCGGCAGGCCCAGCGCCAGCGCGAAGACCGGCACCAGCCGCGTCGTCATCTGTTCCATCGCCGCGTAATATTCGACCGCTGCGGCGCGCAATTGCGGCATGTCGGCCGGCCAGCGGTTGAGGCCGATCAGGCGCTTCTTGTTGACGATGTCGGGGTGGTCGGCGGCGCGGTCGCGGGTGATGTAGAAGCTCTCGCTGAAATTGGGCTTGGTGTTGTTGTTGACCGGCGAATGGCGCACGGTCTGGCCGCCGAACGCCAGGTAGCCGATGTTCAAGTCGCCGATCTTGAGGGCGAGCTTGTCCCTTTCGGACCGGGCGAAGAACTGCGCCGCGGCGGCGAACACCCGGTCGGGGAGAATTTGCGGCACGCCGTGACCGGCGACGACGAGAAACCCGGTGTCCTCGCACGTGCCGGCGATCGCGCGGGCCAGCGGCGTTGCCGCGCCGGGAACGCCGGCGAGATAGGGTCCAATGTCGAGGACCGGGATCCGCCCCTCGTCTAACCCTGCGTCGCTGCGCGCCTCGGCGAGCGCACTCATCGCTCGCCCAGTCCTTGCCCCTGCCCCTCCGACTCGGCGAGCGCCGCGGTCCGCTCGGCCTGCGCTGCGGCGCGGGCCTGCTCTTCCTCTTCGTCCCGCTCGCGCAGGGGATCGATCCCGGCCGCCTGCATCCGCGCGCCATCCTGCGACTGGGCGACGTTGGCGGTGACCGTGACGCCGACCTCGGGATGCAGCATGACCCTGACCGGGTGCAGGCCCAAGGTCTTGATCGGGCGGGCGAGCACGATCTGGCGCTTGTCGACGGTGAACCCGGCCGCCGTCACCGCCTCGGCAATATCGCGCACGGCGACCGAGCCATAGAGCTGGCCGCTTTCGCCCGCCTGGCGGATCAGCACGACGGAGAGGCCTTCGAGCTTTGCCGCAACGTCGCCCGCGTCGGCCTTGCGGTGCAGATTGTTGGCTTCGAGTTGGGCGCGCTGCGTCTCGAAATAGGCGAGGTTTTCCTTGGTCGCGCGCATCGCCTTTTTCTGCGGCAACAGGTAGTTGCGCGCGTAGCCGGGCTTGACTTTGACGATCTGGCCCATCTGGCCGAGCTTGTCGACCCGCTCCAACAGAATGAGATCAACCATCTGTGCTAACTCCCTGGAGAAGCAAGCCGGCGGCGCAGCCCCAGCCCGCTCTCCAACAATCCGAGAATGGCCACCGCCAGGAACGGCCAGCCGAAGAACGCGGCCAGCATATAGAACCCAATCAGCGTCGCCTGCGGGTGCGACATCCGCCGCGCCGCCGCGTGGAGCACGGCCAGACCCGCCAGACAGAACGGCACGCTGAGCGCGATCAGCATGTTGATGCCGACAAAGCGCAGCGACCCGCCAACCACCACCGCGAGGGCCGCGACCCCGAGCGCCATCGGCACCCATAGCGGCAGGCCGAGCCCCGCGAGATCGGGCGAGGGGCGCCAGTTCGCGCCAAAGCGGGCGAGCAGCCCCTGCGCCAGGACCGCATTGGCGATCAGCATGATCATCCACGAGGCAACCAGAACCCCGGGAAGCACCATGACGATCAGCCCGGCGGCAAGATCGCGGTCGGGCAGCGGATGACGGGCGAGACGGTCGAGCACCTCGGCCACCACGCCGCGCAGCGCCGACTGCAGCCCCTCGGGCCCGCCAACGAGGAGAAACCCTGCCGCGATCCCGGCCAAGGCGAGCGCCGTCAGCCACGCCGTCAGCAATCCCGGCGGGTACCATACAACAGCGCCGTCCGTGCTCCGGCGTGCCAGCAGCGCCTGGCGAACGAGAAGCACGACCGGCACGGCGTTGACCGCGGCAAAGACCGCGGCGCCAACCAGATCGCTCGCCACCAACAGCAAGAGCGCCGCGGTCACGCCGGCGAGCGCCGCCGCGCCGGTGCCGAGCCAGAGCCCCGCGATAAACAGCGGCAACTGGGCCATGTAGACGAGGACCAGCCCGCCCGGAGTGCCGAGCATCACCGCGAGATAAAGGCAGGCCCCGACGCCGCCGCAAGCGACCGCGACCGAAGCGGTTCCCACTCGGCGCATGTCAGCCTCTTCGGTTGCGCGCGGTGCCCCTATTTCACCATGTAGGGCAGGAGGCCGAGGAAGCGCGCCTGCTTGATCGCCCGCGCCAGCTCGCGCTGCTTTTGGGTCGATACCGCGGTGATCCGGCTCGGCACGATCTTGCCGCGCTCCGAGACAAAACGCTGCAGCAGGCGCACGTCCTTGTAGTCGATCTTGGGCGCATTCGGGCCCGAGAACGGGCAGGATTTGCGCCGGCGAAAAAACGGCCGGCGCGCCGCCGCCGCAGCGCGGCCGCCCCCTGCGTCATGCTGGCTTTCCATTTACGCGTCCACTTTTTCGGCCGGCTCGGCCGGCGCCATTGCCGGCGCCTCGACGACCGAGCGCTCGCCGCCGTCGCGGCCTTCGCCATAGCGGTCGCGGTCGCTGCGGCGCGGCCGGTCCTCGCGGCCGCCACGGTTCTGCATGATCGGCGAGGGACCTTCTTCGAGCTTGTCGACCCGGAGCGTCAGATAGCGGATCACGTCCTCGTTGATGCGCATCGTGCGCTCGAGTTCGGCGATTGCGGCCGCCGGAGCCTCGATATTGAACAGCACGTAATGGCCCTTGCGGTTCTTGTTCATGCGGTAGGCGAGATTGCGCAGGCCCCAGTTCTCGCGCTTCTTAACCTCACCCCCCTGCTCGACAATCAGCTGGGTGAAGCTGTCGGCCAGCGCCTCGGCCTGCGCGCCGGAGATGTCCTGGCGCGCGATGAACACATTCTCGTAAAGCGGCATGCAATACAGTCCCTTGTGGATGTGGTACCCGGCGACCGGGTCCGAGCCGGCCGGGGTCAATCAACCCGGTGCCGGCAAGGGGAAAGGCGCGCACTATAACGAACGGCACCGCCGGCGCAAACGATTGCGCTGCTCGGCAGGTGGGTTAGCACAGCGCAACCCACCAGATCTTCCAGAAACGACGCGTCCCGGGTTACGCTGCGCTAACCCATCCTACATTTCGGTCAGCGAGGCTAGACGCGGATCGGCACGCCCTTTTCTTCGAGCACCTGCTGCAATTCGCCGGTTTCGAACATCTCGCGGACGATGTCGCAGCCGCCGATGAACTCGCCGTTGACGTAAAGCTGCGGCACCGTCGGCCAGTTCGAGTACTCCTTGATGCCCTGGCGCACCGCGGGATCGGCCAAGACATCGACGCCTTTGAACTTGACGCCCAAATGGCTGAGGATCTGCACGACCGCCGCCGAGAACCCGCATTGCGGGAAGACCGGCGTCCCCTTCATGAAAAGGACGACCGGAGCCTCGCTGATCTGGGTGCGGATGCGGTCCTGTAGGGTGATGTCCATCGTCTCGGTCCTCGTTGGCTTGGCGCCGCAGCGGAGGCTGGAGCGCGGTCGTTGACTGGGTGTCTTTTCAATCCACCGGTGCGCTCGTCTGCAGCGCCAGCGCATGCAGTTCGGTGCCCATCCGGCCGCGCAACGCCTGATACACCAACTGGTGTTGCTGAACCCGGCTTTTGCCACGGAACGCGCTGGAGACGATCTGCGCGGCGTAGTGATCGCCGTCGCCCCGCAGATCCTCGATCGAGACCTGCGCGTCGGGCAGGCTCTCCCGGATCAGCCGCTCGATTGTTGCCGCGTCCATCGCCATCGCCCGATCCCCAAGAAGCCGAACAGCCTCAGCCTTGCGCCATATAGGCCGGCAGCCAAGCCTCGTTCGCGGCCCTAAGTTCCGCGATCGATATGGCACCGGCGCCGGGGAGTGTCAACGCGGCGCCGGCCCCATCGCCGATAACGACGCCGATGCGCCGGGCCGGAACGCCCGCAGCCGCCGCCGCCGCCAGCATCTGATCGGCTGCGTCGGTCTCGATCAGGTAGCGCGCCTGGTCCTCGCCGAACCACCACGCATGCGGCGCCAGGATGCCAGCAATCGGGTCGAGCGCCACACCCCGCCCGCCGGCCATCGCCATCTCGGCGAGCGCGACGAGAAGGCCGCCATCGCCGAGGTCGTGGCAGGCGGTGATTTGGCCGCCGGCGATCTGGGAGCGCACGAAATCGCCGTTGCGCCGCTCGGCCGCCAGATCGACCGGGGGCGGCGGCCCGGCTTCCTGCCCCTCGATCTCGCGCAGGTATAAGGAGGCGCCGAGATGGCCTTTAGTGTCGCCGATCAGGATCACCGCGTCGCCGTCGCGCTTCAAGGCGAGGTCGACCGCGCGGTGCACATCGCAGAGGAGCCCGACCCCGCCGATGACCGGGGTGGGGAGAACGGCGCTGCCGCTGGTCTCGTTGTAGAGCGACACATTGCCCGAGACGACCGGATAGTCGAGCACAAGGCAGGCTTCGCGCATGCCCTCGATCGCGCCGACGAACTCGCCCATGATCTCGGGTCTTTCGGGGTTGCCGAAATTCATGCAGTCGGTCAGCGCCAGCGGCAGCGCGCCGACCGCAGTCAGGTTGCGCCAGCTTTCCGCCACCGCCTGCATGCCGCCGCGAACGGGATCGGCGCGGCAATAGCGCGGCGTCGAATCGGTGGCGAGCGCCAACGCCTTGCCCCCATGGGAGCTGACCGCGCCAACGCGGATCACCGCGGCGTCGCCGCCCGGGCGCTTCACGGTATTGCCCTGGACGAGATGATCGTACTGCTCCCAGATCCAGCGCTTGGAGGCGAGGTCGGGAGAGCCGAGGAGACGCTTCAGGCAGGCGATCGGGTCGCGTGCGGGGAGGCTCCCGGGGTCGATCTCCGGGTCGCTCGCGCGCCGCACCCAGGGCCGCTCGTAAACCGGTGCTTCGCCGACCAAGGGGCCGATGGGAATGTCGGCGGCGATCTCGCCATCGATGCGCAACACCAGGCGGCCGGTCGCGGTGACCTGGCCGATCACCGCGAAATCGAGCTCCCATTTGTCGAAGACGCGGCGCGCCTCGGCTTCGCTCCCGGGCGCGAGGATCATCAGCATCCGCTCCTGGCTTTCGCTGAGCATGATCTCGTAAGCGCTCATGCCAACTTCGCGCACCGGCACGCGGTCGAGATCGAGGGCGATGCCGAGGCCGCCTTTGCCGGCCATCTCGACCGAGGAGGAGGTGAGCCCGGCGGCGCCCATGTCCTGGATCGCGACGATCGCATCGCCTTCCATCAATTCGAGGCAGGCCTCGATCAACAGCTTCTCGGTGAACGGGTCGCCGACCTGCACGGTCGGGCGCTTTTCGCCGGCGTCGGCGGCGAACTCGGCCGAGGCCATTGTCGCGCCATGGATGCCGTCGCGTCCGGTCTTGGCGCCGACATAGATGACGAGGTTTCCCGGCCCCGCCGCGGTCGAATAAAAGATGCGGTCGGCGTGCGCCAGGCCGACGCACATCGCGTTGACGAGGATGTTGCCGTTATAGGCGGCGTGAAACTGGCACTCGCCGCCTACCGTCGGCACCCCGACGCAATTGCCGTAGCCGCCGATCCCGCCGACGACCCCGGATACCAGGTGCCGGGTCAGCGGATGGTCGGGGCTGCCAAAACGCAGCGAATCGAGCATCGCGATCGGCCGCGCACCCATCGTGAAG
>DASYZD010000383.1:0-2188 GCA_035946655.1 Allostellaceae bacterium
TGTTCGGCAAGGCCGGGCTCGATCCCAGCTGGATCGGCGTCCCGGTCACGTAACAGGTGCCGGAATAGCCGAGGACCGGCACATTGGTGTCGCTGCTGGCAAAGACCGGATCGGCCGCCTGGCCGTCGTTTCCGGCGTAACCGTTGAGCGCGACATCGTTGAAAAAGGAAACCGCGCCGTTCGACCACACCCGGTTGTAGCCGCCAAAGCCGAGCGCCGACCCGGTGAAGGCAGCCGGCCCCTGGCAGACTCCGAAGGCGACATTGACCGAAAAATTGGCGCCGGACCCCTTTTTGCCCCCCGAGCTGCCGAGTCCCTTGCCGCCCTTATTAGACGAGGTGCTGAAGCCTTGCTGGCCCCAGAACTCCAGGAGGTTGATCGACACCCGTTGGGTGCCGTAGCAGAGCGGCACCGGGCTGCCGGCCTGGCTGGTGTTGTAGCGCAGTGAGGCAATCGTCGGCGGCTGGAAGGCGTTAGAGAACGGAGCGGGTCCCCCACCTTTGCCACCCGGAAAGTTACCGCCATCAGGCATGAGCGTCTCCAAATGGCGTAAAAAACCGCACCTCGCGCCCCCTCAGCGGGTAGAGCTTTGCATCGCCCCAGACGACGCCGAGCGCCCAATAGGCGTGGATGAGGCGCGGCCAATCGACGACGATCGCGCCGTGCGAAAAGACGCGCCCGAACTTGAAGAGGGCGATGTCGCCCGGTAGGGGCGGCCCGGCGATTTCCCGGGCATAGAAGCCGAGCCCTTCGCTATACCGCTCGGCGTCACGGTGCATGTGCCAGTCCGCAGGATAATGGGGCACCGACACGGCCGCAACGACACCGGCGCGCTCGTACACCTCGGCCAGGAGCATCAAGCAATCGACGCCGCTTCCCTTGACCCGTGCCTCGTGGTGAAACGGCGTACCGATCCACCCGCGAGCTTCGGCAATCACCGCCTCGCGCCGCTTCTCGCTCATCGCCGGCGCCTGCGCTGGTCCGGCAGACCGAGGATAAACGCCACGAATGCCGCGACCAGTGCCAGCGCCAGGGCGACGCACGCATTGGCGACATGCGGGTCGAATATGATCTCGACCGGGGCGCCTGGTTCCGGCATCGCTAGACTGCCTGTTCCGGCGGCGGGATATAGGGCATCCCGCCATAGCGTAAGAGATTGTTGAAGGTGCCGTTGCAGGTCGCCGTCGTGTGGTCGCAGCCGGGGAGCATGGTGAAAGTATCGCCCGGCGTTATCGGGAAGAGTAAGGGTCGCCAGACCGCAACCTGCGCACCGCCGCCGAGATTGGCGACCGTTCGCGTGGATCCGGTGTTGGCGCCGGTGGCGCCGGTGATCGTGCCTTCGACATAGGCGGCTGCGGGAGAACTGGTGATGTTCACCAGGGATTGTGTCGAGCCGGTGGCGGCGGTCACCGTGATCTGGCCGACGCCGGTCACCGCGCCCTGCGCATTCTTGCCGCCCGCCCGATCGTAGCCGCACATCGCGTCGCCGAAGATGTGCGTGCACGCCGCGCCATAAAGCCTTCGCGGCATCTGCTGAACCGCCAGGAGGTTCATCAGCGACTTGACCTTGACCTGGACCGTCGAGCGTCCGATGTCGCAATCGGCGACCCGGCCATAGAACCACAAGAGGCAGCCGAGGCTGGTGTCGAGCGCGCCCGCTCCGGCGGCCTGCGGCGGGGCGAACAGGCGGTCGAGCTCGACCGTCGCGCCGTCGAAGATCCCGAGCCGCACCGCTTCGGCGATCGCGAAGGTGCCAATGAGGTCGTTCGCCCCGGCCATGATCTCGATGTCGAGTTCGGCCGCCTGGACGCCGATCTTGTTGGTGACTTTGGAGCGCCCGAAGCGCGGTCCAAGCGTGAAGGTCTGCGGCGCGCCGTGGTTGATGCTGCCGGCCGGGAACCCGGCAGCGGGGATCGTCAGTGCGGCGTCGCCGCCCGACCACCGCAACATCTCCCCCGAACTCAGCGCGAAGGTGTACAGATCGACCTGCACGATTTCGAGGTTTGCCGCACTGTTGAGGTAGCCGGCGAGCGCGGCGGAACAGGGCCTCATGGCAGCACCGATTGCAGCTTCACCTGTTTCGACGACCAGAGTTGGTACATGAAATTCTCGAATTCGGTGGTGTCGTCGGCGAACCGAACCCGGAAATAATAGGTGAAGTCGGCGGTGATCGCCTGGCCGGTCGGCG
>DASYZD010000384.1:0-3011 GCA_035946655.1 Allostellaceae bacterium
AGCGTGGCAGTCTCCGGGCTCCACCCCAGCACCCAGTCCCCGGATTGGGTCGGCGCGGTAAATCCGGCGCGCGCGAGACGTTGAAGATGCTCGTCGACAACCGAGGTGGCGACCCCAAGCTCCTTTGCCAGCGACGAGATGCTGCAGCTCGCGCCGCGCCGCTGCGCCCGCGCCAGGATGGCGATGAGCGCGAGGCTGAAGCCCAGCCGCACCCCGCCGCTGGTGAGCTGGGTCAGCCGTTCGTCGACGCGCCAGGTCGGCAGGTTTGCCGCCACCACCGCGCCAAGCAGCACCGCGACCCATGATACGTACATCCATAAGAGGAAGATCGGGATGGCGGCGAGTGCCCCATAGACGGTCTGGTAGTACGACATCGCACCGATGTAGATCCCGAAGCCGATTTTGAGGATCTCGATCGCGACTGCCGCCACCGTCGCGCCAACGGCGGCATCACGCCACCGCACGGCGCAATTGGGAATGATGCAATAAAGCAGCGTGCAGGCGGTCAGCTCTAACAGCCACGGCACGAAGCGCACGAGAAAATGCGGCCAGAAGCTGGCGTATTGGGCAAGCGCCTGCGGATCGAGGCCGGCGCGGCGGGCGGCGGTATCGAGATAGGTCGAAAGCGTGAGGCTCATGCCCACAAGGAGCGGCCCGAGCGTAATCAACGTCCAGTAGGCGACGATCCGCTGACCCCAGGGCCGCGGCGTCGTCACCCGCCACAGCGCGTTCAGCTGATCCTCGACCGTCACCAGCAGGAGAACGCCGGTTCCGGCGATGCCGACGATGCCGATCGCCGTGGTCTGGGCGGCCGACTCGGCAAAATACTGGAACCACCACGCCGCCTGCTCGCTGATCTGCGGCACGAAATTGCGGAAGACGAGTGACAGCAGCTGCTGTCGCACCGCCGCGAAATTGGGGAACGCCGACAGGATGCCGAGGGCGATGACGCCGAGCGGCACCAAGGACACCAGCGTCGTGTAACTGAGCGCGCCCGACGCGGCAAAGCAGCCGTCGCGATTGAAGCGATGCAGCGCATATCGGCAGAACGTCCGTGTCGCCGTGAGCTTTTCCCGCAGCACGCTGGCGCCGGCATTGCTGCTGACCGGAGCGCCGCCCCGCGTGGCGCGGTCGTGGGCTTGCTGCATATCGTCCCTATACGACCGATTTCGCCTGCTTCACAAGCGCCGCGGCCACATCTCGCCGATTGCCGGCGCGGGTAGCCCCGAGAGGCGCCGCGAATGCGCCGTTCGGCGTCTGGACCGACCCGTCCGCGGCGCAAGGCGCGACCGCGGAGCCGTTGACACTATCCCCCGCCCCCGTTACCAACGGCGGCAAGGCCAGAATCGGGGAGGACGAATCCACTTGCCGCCGCTGCTCGAAGTAAAGGATCTGCACACCGAGTTCCGCACCGGTGCGGGGATCGTGCGGGCGGTGGACGGCGTCTCCTATACCGTCGATCCCGGCGAAACGGTCGCGATCGTCGGGGAAAGCGGGTCGGGCAAATCCGTCGGAGCGCTGTCGCTCCTGCGCCTCATCCCCAACCCGCCCGGTCGGATCACCCACGGGCAGATCCTGTTTGCCGGGCGCGATCTGATGAGGCTGTCGGACGAAGAGATGCGCCAGGTGCGGGGTGGCGACATCGGCATGGTGTTCCAGGAACCGATGACCTCGCTCAATCCGGTCCTGACGATCGGGCGGCAAATCACCGAGACGATCGAGCAGCATCGCGGCGCCGACGTCGCCGCGGCCCAGCGCCGGGCGATCGAGCTTCTGGGCCTCGTCGGCATCGCCGATGCCGAGCGCCGCCTCAAGCAATATCCGCATCAGCTCTCGGGCGGCATGCGCCAGCGCATCATGATCGCGATCGCGCTGGCCTGCGATCCCAAGCTGATCATCGCCGACGAGCCGACGACGGCGCTCGATGTGACGATCCAGGCGCAGATCCTCGAATTGATGCAGCAATTGACGCGCCGGCTCGGGGTCGCCCTGATCATCATCACGCACAATCTCGGGGTCGTCGCCCGCTATGCCGCCCGCGTCAATGTGATGTATGCCGGCCGCATCGTCGAAAGCGGCAGCGCTGCGGCGCTTTACCACGATCCGCACCATCCCTACACGATGGCGCTGTTGCATTCGGTGCCGCGGCTCGACCGCCCGCGCCAGGCCCGGCTCGACCCGATCGACGGCCAGCCGCCGGACCTGACCCGGCTCGACCGCGGCTGCAGCTTCCGGCCGCGCTGCCGCTTTGCCGTCGAACAATGCGCCACCGCACCCCCGCCGCTCCTGCCGGCCGGCGCGCCGGGCCAGCTCGCGGCGTGCTATCGCAGCAACGATCTGGGCACGGTCGCGGGCGAGGCGGCATGACCGCGACGGCCGGCGAGGCGGCGCCGCTCCTGCAGGTGCGCGGCCTCAAGATGCATTTCCCGGTCACCGAGGGGATGATCGCGCGCCGCCATATTGGCGACGTAAAGGCGGTGGACGGCGTCGACTTCACGATCCGCCGCGGCGAGACCTTGGGCCTCGTCGGCGAAAGCGGCTGCGGCAAGACGACGATGGGCCGCTGCATTCTGCGCCTCGAAAAGCCGACCGCGGGCGAAATCCTCTATGACGGCGTCGACATCGCCAAGCTCGGCCGCCGGCAGCTGGTGGCGCTGCGCCGCCGCATCCAGGTGATCTTTCAGGACCCCTACAGCTCTCTCAATCCGCGCATGAAGGTCGGCGCCATCATTGCCGAGCCGATGCGGGTGCACGGCGTCGAGCCCGATGCCGCGCGGCGCAACGAGCGGGTGCGCGAACTGTTGTCGTTGTGCGGCCTCAACCCCAATTTCGCCGACCGCTACCCGCACGAGATGTCGGGAGGCCAGCGCCAGCGGGTCGGCATCGCGCGGGCGCTCGCGCTCAACCCGGAATTCATCGTCTGCGACGAGGCGGTCTCCGCCCTCGATGTGTCGATCCAGGCGCAGATCATCAATCTGCTCGAGGATTTGCGCGACAAGTTCAATCTGACC
>DASYZD010000385.1:0-6284 GCA_035946655.1 Allostellaceae bacterium
CTCGCCTGGATCTCGTACGACGGCGTCGATCAGGCGATGCCCGGCATCTGACTCGGCCTCGCCGCGCTCACCGCGGGCGCTGGAGCTCCTCCCCGTTTGGCCAACCTGGAGCATTGACGGTTGGGCGAAGGTTCAGGATCATTCAACTCAAATTTTGCCCGACCCTAGTGGAAGCGGGCGCGCCAGACCGAACCGGCATATTCGTTGATTGCGCGATCGGCGGAAAACCATCCCATGCCGGCGATATTCCGGACGCAAGCCGCCGCCCAGTCGTCGGGCTTGCGCCACCGCTCGTCGACGTTGCGCTGAGCTTGCCAGTAGGAGTCGAAATCGGCGACGAGCATATATTGGTCGGAGCCCCGCAGCCGGTCGGTCAACAGCGCGAAGCGATCCGGCTCGCCAGGCGAAAAGACGCCACCTTCGATCATCTCGAGAACCTCGGACAGCGCCGGTGACGGGGTGATCGTGCGCCCGCCGTCAAAGCCGGCGCGGCGCAGTTCGGCCACCTCGTCGGCATTGAGGCCGAAGGCAAAGACGTTGTCGGCACCGACCCGGTCGCGGATTTCGATATTGGCGCCATCGAGCGTTCCGATGGTCAGCGCGCCATTGAGGGCGAGTTTCATGTTGCCGGTGCCCGACGCTTCCATCCCCGCGGTCGAGATCTGCTCCGAGAGATCGGCGGCCGGGATGATGGTTTCCGCCAGGCTGACGTTATAGTTCGCCAGAAAGGCCACTCTGAGGAGGCCGCGCACGGCCGGGTCGCGGTTGATCACCGCGGCGATATCATGAGCCAGCTTGACGATCAGCTTGGCGGCGGCATAACTGGCGGCGGCCTTGCCGGCAAAGATCTTTACCCGCGGGACCCAGTCCCGCGTCGGCTCGGCGCGCATTGCATTGTACAGCGCCACCGTCTCCAGGAGATTGAGCAACTGGCGCTTGTATTCGTGGATGCGCTTGATGTGCACATCGAAAATCGCCTCAGGGTCGACCACGAGCCCGAGCTGGTCGCCGATTAGGCGAGCCAACGGCAATTTGTTGATGCGTTTGACGAGGCGCAGGCGCTGATGCAGCGCGGCGTCGTCCGCCATGTCGGCAAGGCGCGCGATGGCCGCCGGGTTGTCGCGAATGTCTTCGCCGCAGGCGGCGGACAACAGCCGCGTCAATCCTGGATTGGCCTGGTAGAGCCAACGCCGGAAGGTTATGCCGTTGGTCACGTTGACAATGCGGTTCGGATAGAGCGTCGCGAGGTCGTGGAACACCGTCTGGCGCATCAATTCGGTGTGGATTGCCGACACGCCGTTGGTGCGACCGCAGCCAAGAAATGCGAGGTGCCCCATCTTGACGCGTTGGCCGTCGCGCTCGTCGATCAGCGAAATCGCGGCAATCCGGTCGGCATCGAGTGCATGGGTTCGCTCAAGGGCCTCAAGATGGCGGGCGTTGATCAGATAGATAATCTGCAGATGCCGTGGCAGAACGCGCTCGAATAGACTGACCGGCCAGCTTTCGAGCGCCTCGGGCAAGAGCGTGTGGTTGGTATACCGGCAGGTGTCGACGGTGATCTGCCAAGCGTCATCCCAGGCGATGTTGTGGAGATCGACGAGGATCCGCATCAATTCGGCGATCGCGATGCTCGGGTGGGTGTCGTTGAGTTGGATCGCCGCCTGCTCAGGCAGGGTGTGGAGCGAACCGTAGGCGCGGCGATGCCGCTCGACTAGGTCCTGGAGCGAGGCAGAAACAAAGAAATACTCCTGGCGCAGCCGCAACTCTCGGCCAGCCCTGGTCTCGTCACTCGGATAGAGGATTTTGGAGATCGCCTCGGCGCGCATGTGCTCGCTCAGCGCCTCGACATGATCGCCGCGATTGAAGACCTCGAGGCGGATCGGGTCAACGGCGCGGGCCGACCACAGCCGCAACGGATTGACGTGCGCCGCGCGCCAGCCGACGACCGGGGTATCATAAGCGACCGCTTCGATTGTCTCTTGGGGATGCCAGACAAAGCGCCGGTGCCCGGCGCGCGTCGCGACGGTCTCGACCCACCCGCCATAGCCGATGTCGTAGGTGACTTCCGACCGCTCGAATTCCCATGGGTTGCGAAACGACAGCCACTCTTCGGGGTATTCCTGCTGCCAGCCATCGTTGATGATCTGGCGAAACAGCCCGTGGTCATACCGGATTCCATAGCCGTAAGCGGGGACGCCGAGGCTGGCCATGCTCTCCAGGAAACACGCCGCGAGCCGACCGAGGCCACCATTGCCGAGCGCCGCATCGGGCTCGGCATAGCGCACCCGGTCGAAATTCACCCCGAGGTCGCCCAGCGCCCGGTGGACGACATCGGTCATCTGCAGATTTCCGGCGACATCGTTCAAGAGCCGGCCGATCAGAAACTCGAAGGACAGGTAATAGATCCGCTTGCGGCCGTGGGCGAGGTTCTCGCGATCTACCTGCAGCCAGCGATGGATCACCCGGTCGCGCAACGCCAGCGTGGTGGCGACGAACCAATCGCGATCGGTGGCGCTCGAGGGGTCCTTGCCGACGGCCAGCGTCAGCCGGTTCAACACGGTGTGTTTGAAATGCTCGATGTCTTCTTCGGTCGTCGGCCCTTCCGGCGCGGCCGATCGCCATTGGAGCCGCTCGCCGCCCACCTCGCGCTCGGGAACCCCGTCCTCGTTGCCGTCACTTGTCAATCGGACTGGCCTCCTCGCTCATCGGCAAACCCTGACCCGCGTGAGGTCACCTTAAGACGGCCGGCGAAAGACATCAAACCGCATCCATCATCGATCGCATCCGGAAACTGAGATGCCGCACATCCTGGCGCCGACCGGAACCTTGCCGGTGATCGGTGTCCGCTGCCGCGGCGACAGCCGAGCGCCGCGGCTAGAATCGGCCGGCATCTCGCGAACCAGCCGCCCAGACCCCCTTGCCTCGCGAGGCCCGAGCCCGCCAGCGAGGGCGCGATGAAGTGGACAATCGATTGCCGAGTGAATGCCGCCGCCGCTAGATTCTGGACAACGACGCTGGGGAAACGCCGATGCAGAAGGTCGAGATCGCCACCGCTGGCGCGCCGCGAGCGGTCGGCGAGTGTGTCCGCCTTGCGCTGCGACCCGCTGCATAGATGACCTCCGAGCCGATTACGTCGACGGTGCGCCGGCGCGGGTTGCTGGCAAACCCGGGCTATGCCCGGCTGTGGTTGGTCGGCGCGGTTGGTAATGCGATGCGTTGGCTGGAACTGCTGGTCGCCGGGGTCTTCACCTACGACACGGCCCATTCGGCCTTTCTCGTCGCCGTCGTCGTGGTCGCACGCAGCCTGCCGATGCTGTTTCTCGGTCCGATTGCCGGGGTGATCGGCGAAGCGCTCAGCCGCAGGCGGCTATTGATGGCGCAGCTACTGGTGAATGCGACGACCTCGGCGGCGTTGGCGGCGCTCGCGCTGTCCGGGCAGATCCGGGTCTGGCACCTTGCCCTTGGCGGCGCGGTCGCCGGCATCGCCTGGGCGGGCGAACTGGCGGTGCGCCGGCGTATGATCGGCGAAGTGGTCGCGCCTGATCGGATCGGCGCTGCGGTAGCGCTCGATTCGCTGACCAACAGCGTCGCGCGGGTGCTCGGCCCGCTATGCGGTGGCGCGGTGTTCGAGATCATGGGGCTGTCTGGCGCCTACCTTCTGTCGGCGACGCTGTATCTCGCTGCTGGTCTCGCCGTGATCGGCCTCGAATTCCGCCAGGAGCCGCGCCGGCTGCGCTTTGGCCACATCGCCCGCGAGATCGCCGAAGGGATCGCCATCGCGCGCGCGGTCCCGGCGATCCGCGCCGTCGTCTTGGTTTCGATCATCATGAACGCGTTCGGCTTTTGTTATTCAGCGCTGATCGCGCCGATCGGCCTCGATGTCTTTCACGCGTCGCCCGTTCTGGTCGGCGCGCTCGCCGCCGCCGAGCCGCTCGGCGCCATCGTCATCGGGGTTGCCCTGTCGGCCGGATGGTTGCACCTCGATGGCAGCCGGGCGCTATTGCAAGGCTCCTTTCTGTTTCTCGGCGGCGTCATCGCAATGGCGCTGTCGCCGTGGTACGGCTTGGCCTTTGTGCAGCTGGTCATCGGCGGCCTCGGCACGGCGGCGTTTTCCAACATCCAGACCAGCCTCATTCTAATCGAGGCGCCGCCGACCACCCGCTCGCGGGTGATGGGCATCGTGACGATGTGCATCGGCACCGGGCCGATCGGCGTTCTGCTGATCGGCGTCTTGTCCGAGCGGCTCGGCCCACAAGCGGCAATCCTGATCATGGCCGGGATCGGCCTTGCCGGGCTCGCCCTGGTGTGGCGGAAACTGATCTCACGCGGCCGATAAAAAAACCCTCTCCCGCGGCCCGGGAGAGGGTTTTCCGGGCGCCCGAATATTCTCCCGCTGACTTACCCGCAGGCGACGCAGTAGGTGTCGCGCACGCCTTCGGGCAGCCGGTGCTCGTTCCAGCTCTTGCCGCCGTCCTGGGTGCCGAACACCTGGCCGGCGCGGGAGACTCCATAGACCTGGTTGGGGTCTCTAGGATGGACGATGACGCCCATCATCGTCGCATCGGCCTTGATGTCGTGGTCGAAGCGCTTCCACGTCCGGCCGACATCGTCGCTGCGGTAGATGGAGCCATCGGTGCTGCGCGCGGCCGGGCTGAGCGCCGCATAGAGCACCTTGGGGTCATGGGGCGAGGTGCGGATGTCGCGCCCGTAGGTCAACGGCGAGAAGCGGCCGATCTCCATATCTTCCCAAGTGTCGCCCCGATTGGCGCTGCGGAAGAGCCCCATGCGGTTGGCGAGAAAGACAGTGCCGGGCGCGGCGGCGCTGCACGCCAGCGCATGGCCGTCGAGCATGCCCTCGATCTCGGTCTGGCTGCCGATCCGGCTGCGATATTTGGGCTCCTCGCAGAACCGGATCAGGTCGGCGGTGCAATCCTGCCAGCTTTCGCCGGCATTGCGGCTGCGCATCGCGCCGTTGGCCTCGATCGTCGCATAAACGTCGTCGGGCGAATTCGGGTCGACGTCGAGCCGCATGACTCGGCAGGCAAACGCCATGATCACGCGATCGGGCAGCCCCGGGTCGGCGAGCTTTTTCCAGTGGTCGCCGCCGTCGTCGCTGCGATAGACCGCGGTCGGGCTCGCCCCGGCATAGAGCCGGCGCGGGTCTTTCGGGTGCACCAGGACCGACCAGATATCCGCCTCGGCGTCGGGGAGCGGCAGGCGCTCGAACTTGTCGCCACGATTGGCGCTGCGAAAGAGCCCCTTGGTGCTGCCGACAAAGACGGTGTCGTTGTCGCCGGGGTGCACCGTGATCGCATGTACCTCGGCGCCCTCGGCGAGGCCATTGGTCAGGTGTTTCCAGCCCTTGTCGCCGACCGCCTGACGAAAGACGCCGCCGAGCGACCCGCTATGGGTCATGCCGGTCGTCGCAGCGACGCCAGCGTAAACATGTGTCGTGCCCGCCATCGTTTCCTCCTGTCGTGTGTCAAATGAGCGATCAGCCGCAGGCGATCGCGTAACAGTCGCCGACGCCCTCGGGCAAGCGGCGCTCGGCCCAGCTTTCGCCACCGTTCCGCGTGCCGAAGACCTGTCCCGCCTTGGAGATGCCGTAGACCCGCGAGGGATCGCGCGGGTGGATTGTGACGCCCATCATCGTCGCCGCGGCCTTGACCCCACGGTCGAACCGCGACCAGGTCCGGCCGGCATCCTCGCTCCGGTAGATCGCGCCGTCGCTGCTGCGAAAGGCCGGGCTCAGCGCCGCATAAAGCACCTTCGGGTCGTGCGGCGAGACCCGCAGATCGCGGCCGTAGGTCATTGGCGAGAACCGGCCGATATCGACGTCCTGCCAGCGCGCCCCGCCATCGTCGCTGCGAAAGAGGCCCATGCGGTTGGCGAGAAACACGGTGCCGGGCGCCGCGGCGCTGCAGGCCAGCGCGTGGCCGTCGAGCATTCCTTCGATCTCGGTCTGGCTGACGATCCGGCTTTTGTACTTTTCCTGCTCGGTGAAGGGGAGGAGGCCCGCCGTGCAATCCTCCCAGTTCTCGCCGCGGTCGCGGCTCCGCATCGCGCCGTTCGCCTCGATGCAGGCGTAGACGTCGTCCGGCCGCGCGGGGTCGATATCGAGCCGCATCACCCGGCATGCGAAGGTCATATGCACCCGGTCCGGTAGGCGCGGATCCGCGAGCGTCTTCCAATGGTCGCCGCCGTCGTCGCTGCGATAAACCCCGGTCGGCCCGAACCCGGCGTAGATCGTGCACCGGTCTGTCGGATGGATCGTGATCGACCAG
>DASYZD010000386.1:0-5741 GCA_035946655.1 Allostellaceae bacterium
AATTCCCATAGCGGCAGCGGGTGCCAGGCGTAGACGATGATCCGTGCCGCCGGCAGACCCGCCGCCGCGAGAAGCCGCAACAGCAAGAGAGCGGCGATCGCCTCGAAGGCCACCATCGCCATCCGCATCGCCGTGACGCTCGCGCTGATCCGGGTTGCGGCAAAGAAGATCGCCTCGGCGGCCGGTGGGTAGATCGTCGGCGCGTACGTGCTGCGGTTGATCCGGGGAAAAATCGTTTCGTCGCGCAGCGGGGCAAGATGGGGGTCCGCCGGGATGTAGCGATAGGGATTGATCCCGGCGGCGAGCACCCGCCCGTCCCACACGTAGCGGTAAACATCGCTCGACAGAAACGGCGGCGCGGCGAGGACGATGACGCGCATCGCCACGGCAACGGCACCGATCAGCGCCAGGTCCCGGCGCGATGCGGGAGCACGCCAGATAACACCGAGCGCGGCGAGATAGACTGCGCCTTGGCCCAAGGCGAGCGCGACAAACGCGCCGATCTCGTCGGCCCGCCGCTCGTAAAGCCCGGCCGCCGTCAAACCAATTAGAACGACGCCGCACCCAAGGAGAAAGAGGAAGCCGCGCCGGCTCACAATGCGGCGGCAAGCCGGCGCAGGATCGCCGCGGTATGGGGCGCGGCGTAGCCGCCGGTGTTGGCGCCGCGCAACTCGTCGGCCAGCCGACGCAGTGAGGCGATATCGTCGACGTCGTACCAGCGCTGGAGCGTCACGCTGTCGAGCCCGATCTCGCGGGCCCGCTCCAGGGTCTGCCCGAACACGCCCTCGGTGCTCCAGGCGATCTCCTCAAAGAGGCGGCGGTGCGGATGTTTGAGGCCAATCAGGTAATACCCGCCATCCTCGGCCGGACCGAGGACGACCCGGTCGCCCGGCGCGGCGAGCGCGCGCGCCGCCGCAATCAGCAGTTTGGTCGGCAGCGTCGGGCTATCGGCATTAACCAGGCACATCGAGCCGTAACCGGCAGTCAGCAGGTCCTCGGCAGCGTCGAGGAGCGCATCGCCGAGGCCGATCCGGCGCGGCGGCACAAGGCCGATCCCCTGCGGCAGCAGCGACAGGAACAGATCCTCCGAACCCGGCGGCGAATAGGCGACATAGCCCTCGATCGGGGCGATTCGCGCGGCGGCGAGGATGTTGCCCGCGATGTCCTGGATGAAAGAGCGGCCGAGCGCGGCCGCGTCCGCCTCGGATAAGGGCGGCACCAGGCGGGTTTTCACCTCGCCCCGGCGCGGCGCTTTGGCCATGATCGCGATGGCGCAAAACCCGGGTCGGCCGGCGATCCTCACCGTTCGGCGCCCCGGTATCCTCGCCAGGCGCGGGCCACCGCCGCGATCACCGTGAGCGAGGCATGCGCGCCGTCGGCTTCGCCTTTTTCGAAGTCTCCCGCATCGACGGCCATCCGGTTGGTGACGTGGGCGAGGCACAGCACCGGCCTTTTCCGGGCTCGGGCAAAGGCGTAGAGCGCCGCAGCTTCCATCTCGACGGCGAGGATGTGGCGCTCGCAGGCCCGCTTAATTGCCGCCGCGGTTTCGCGAAACGGGGCGTCGGTAGTCCAGGTCGCGCCCCGATAGACCGGCAGCCCAACGTCGCCAAGCGCCCGCATCGCCGCAGCGACCAGCTCGCCATCGGCTTCGGCGAATTCGCCCGGCGCCAGGTAGTGATAGCTGGTGCCCTCGTCGCGCAGCGCACGGTCGATGACGACGAAATAGGGCGGCTCGCCGCCCTGTCCCGCGGGCGGAGCAATCTGGCCGGCCGAGGTCATGCTGACGAGGAAGCGGCAGCCGGAAACGAACAGCTCCTCGGCGAGCAGCACGGCAAAAGGGGCGCCGACCGCACAGCCGATGATGCCAAAGCGCATGCCCGCTTCGTCGAACTCGTAAAGCTCGGTGTGGTAGCATGCCCAGCCGGCTGATGGGGTTGCCCGTCCGGCGCGGCGCAAAGCCCGCAGAATGTCGCCGTCGGGGTCGAGCAGGCAGATCTCCGGGACTTCCGTTGCAGCCAGGCCTTTCTGGCGCCTCGCCTCGCGCAATAGATTGGCCGGCTCGAACACCGATGCCGCGTGGTGGTCCTTGCCGGCGAGGATCGGCGCGTTGCCCTCCGTGCTCATGCGCTGTTGTCGGCCACCCGTCGCAATCTCGTCAAGCCGTGATCCGACGAGGAGAGCGTCATTGCGAGGAGCGCAGCGACGCGGCAATCTCGACTGTCACGGCGACGGAGGCGGGGCATGATCGGCTGGCGAGCAAGGCTCGGGTTTCTGGTGCCGCCGGGCAACCCGACGGTCGAAGCGGAGATGATGGCGCTGGCGCCGGTCGGCGTGTCCTTGCATTTCCACCGCATGGCGGTGGGCGGCGGGGTGCCAGGCGCGCTCGACAATCAGGACGAGCGCACCCGTGCGATGATCGACAGCCTCGACGCCAGCGTCGCGCTCCTGGCGATGGTCAAGCCCGACATCATCACCGTCGCCCATACCGCGACGAGCTATTACCTCGGTCGCGCCCGCGAAGCCCAAATTCTCGCCCGGCTCACGGAGGCGAGCGGCACGCGGATCGTCACCGCCTTCGGCTCGGTCGTCGCCGCACTCGAACGCTTGGGTGTGCGTCGCCTCGCGCTCGGCGCGCCCTATTCGCCCGAAACGACGGCGCAGGGCCATGCGCACCTCGAAACCCACGGCTTCACGGTCGTGCACTCGCGGAATTTGCAGGGCGTCACCAACATCTATGACGAAACCGCCGAGCGCGCCTATGGCCTGGCCCGCAGCGTCGACCGGCCCGAGGCCGAAGCGGTGTTTCTTTCCGGCACCGGAATGCCGACCCTGACGGTGCTCGAACTCCTCGAAACCGATTTGATGAAGCCGGCAGTTTCCAGCGCTTCGGCGATGATGTGGCATGCCTTGCGCGCGTGCGGCGTGCGTCAGCCGATCTCCGGCTACGGCCGCCTCCTGACATTGGAGTAATGGCATGGACACTGTGACCGACGCCGCCACCGGCGCGCGCGCATTCCAGACGATGGTAGGGATGCGCGACGGTGCCCGGCTCAACACCTTCGTCTTTCTCCCCATGGAAGGCGGCCCGCGCTTCCCGGTCATCTTGCACCGTACGCCCTACGGCATCGCCGCCGCCGACGCACGGAATAAGTTCGACTGCACCCGCGCCTTTCTACCGAACCCGGCGGAGCCGATGCGCGGCTCGATCCTGCGCGGCTGGCGCGCCATCGTCGGCCGAGGCTATGCCGCGGTCTACCAGGATTGCCGCGGCCGGCACGGCTCCGAGGGCGAGGACCGCGTCTACGCCAATGACGCTGCGGACGGCTACGACACGCTCGAGTGGATCGCCGCGCAGCCCTGGACCAACGGGCGGGTCGGGATGTCGGGGTCGTCGGCCGGGGCCACGACGACCTTCGCCGCGGCCTCGGCCCGCCACCCGAGCCTCTTCGCGTTTTTCGCCCAGGCCGGCGGCTCCAGCATCTACGACGACGTGGTTTATGAAGGCCAGTCGATCGAGATGGAGCGGCTGTGGTTGTGGGTGGCGAAGAACATCCCCGGGCTCTCTGCTTCGCACCGCGAGGCCGTCCTCGAGCGCTTCGGGATCAGCGCCAGCGAACTCGACGCCGCTGCCGAGCGGGCCGCCGCGCGCTATACGAGGCTCGACGCCGCGCGCTCGGCCGAGCCGCCCTTTATCGGGTCGCCCGATTGGATGCGTCTGCCGCTCGCCGGCACCCCCGATTTTTCCATCTGGCAGCCGTTTCTCGACGAGATCATCAGCCACCCGGCGCCGGACGCCTTCCGGGCGCAGCACAATTTCCGCGCCACGATCGACATCCCCGGATTTCACGTCACCAGTTGGTACGACATCTTTCAAACCAGCGTCATCGCCGCCTTCCAGGAGATCCAGGCGCGCACCGGGACGCAAAAGCTGTGGATCGGCCCGAACGAGCATCATTTCGTCTATGCCGAGAATTTCTGGCCGCGCGACCCCTATTTCGATTGGTTCGGGTATTGGCTGAAGGACGAGCCGACCGGGCTCATCGACGAGCAGCCGGTGTTCTATTCGCCGCGCGCCTGGGTCGCCGACCGTGCCCGCTACCGGCCCGATGATTGGCGCCGCGCCGAGCGCTGGCCGCCACCGGGCATCAAGCCGCTGCGGCTTTATCTGCGCGGCGACGGCAGTCTCGGACGAGCCAATCTTGATCAAGACCATCCCGGCGGCGAGCCGCGCGATTACACCTTTGACCCACGGCGGCCGATCCCGACGCTCGGCGGGCGCAACATGCTGATCGATGCGGGGCCGCTCGATCAGCGCCCGGCGCAGGCGCTCCCCGATTACGGCCTCATCTACCGCGGCGAGAAGCTGCGCGAGGAACTGACGATCGCCGGCAATGTCCGGGTCGCGCTCTCGGTCCAATCGAGCTGCCCCGACACCGATTTCGTGGCCAAGCTGATCGAGCTTCTACCGGACGGGCGGGCGCAGCTATTGATGGACGGGGTCATTCGCGCGATGTACCGCGACCCGGCGGTGGGCCGGCAGCCGCTCCTCCCCGATCGCATCTATCGGGCGACGATCGACCTCGGCCACATCCACCACACAATCCAACCCGGCAGCCGGATCGAGGTTGATCTGACCAGCAGCAATTTCCCGCGGCGCGCCCGCAACACCAATAGCGGTAATCGGGTGCTGGCCGAGGATGGTGAAGCGGCGATCCGCGTCGCCCGCAACACCGTTCACCACGCCGCGGCGACGCCCTCATTCATCGAGCTTCCGGTGCTGAACGCATAGCCGATGAGACAGCGTTTCGGATCAGATCGGCTCGTGTTGGTTTCCCCCTCACCCAGCTTCGGGTAAGGCTCGTCTGCGCCCCGCCAACCCGGCGCAACCCTCTCCCCCACTTGGGGGAGAGGGAAGGGCGAGGGGGATCAGCCCCGGCTGGAGCGGCGCAGCAACTCGACCAACTGGCCGACGCTCTCCCACTCTTCGCAATGGTCGACTGCCCGTTCGACATCGGCCGCCCCTGCTTGGGTCAGAACGGTCGCGGCCAGCTCGCGGAACTTGTCGCGGATCTCCGAATTGGCGAAGGGCTGGTTGAAATCGCCGCGGTGGCTCTGGGTGGCCTGGGTCGTCTGCCGACCGTCGCCGAGCGTAAGGGTGACGCTTGCCGGGCGCAGCCGCGGCGCCAGCGCGCTCATCGCCGGGTCCTCGGTGATGTGGACGCGGTGCCTGAGGCCCGCGATGACCGGGTCGGCGAGCGCGCTATCGTCGAGCTCGGCAAAGCCGGCTTGCCCACGCACCACCATCGCCGCGGCGGCATGCGGCAGCGAGTATTTGGAGGCGAAATAATTGGGCGGGTCGGGGTTGCGCATGACCGAGGCGAAGCGATAGGTCGAGATGTCGATCCGCTCGACCTCATCGGGGCGCGGCCGCAATTCGGCGAGCGCCGATTTAAGGCAGTCGAGCGCCGGGTGGATCGGGTTGCAGCAGGCATAGAGCCGGAAATAGTTGCGAGTGATCTCCCAGCGCTCACCCAGTTCGTCGAGCACGTGTTCGGGCGTGAAGGCGGCGCCGACAAGCTGCCCCAGAGCCTCCTCGATCGCATCGGGCTGCGCCTCGAACCCGGCCTGCGCTAATTCGGGAGCCAGCGCCCCGGCAAACCCGCTGATCCCGCCGGCGATATTGAGCGCGGTCGCGCCGGCCACCGCATTGGTGTAGCTCGGGGTCAGGAGGAGCGTCGTGG
>DASYZD010000387.1:0-3385 GCA_035946655.1 Allostellaceae bacterium
CCGTAGGCCCAATAGAGCCCGGTGTTGAACCATTGCGGGCTGTTCGGCGCCCCCATCTGGCGCGCCAGCATGATGCGCAATTCGTCGTAGAAGGCGCGGGCGTCCTCCTCGCCATCAAAATAGCCGCCCTTCCAGCCCCAATAGGTCCAGGTGCCGGCGAGCCGGTCGAAGCATTGCTTGGCGCTCGTTTCCGCGCCGCTGCGCTCGGCCTTGGGGAGGTGGGCGAGCGCCGCCGCGTCGGGCATCCGGCGCCACAGCCAGGCCGGCACGCCCTCTTCCTCCACCGCCGCGAGTCGTGTGGGGACGCCCGCCTTCCTCAAATATTTCTGGGCAAGGATGTCGCAGGCGACCTGGCTCCACTCGGCCGGGACTTCGATTCCCTCGGCGGCGAACACAACCGAGCCGTCGGGATTGCGGATTTCGCTCCTCGCGCTGCGGAACGCGACGCTCTCGTATGGGTCGCGCCCGGCTGTGGTGAAACGACGCGCGATCTGCATATGACTCCCCCCGTAAACCATTGGGCGAGCCGACGCCCTTCATGCCAGATTTAGCGTTCAGCTCATGCCAACGCACAAGATACGCGCCCGGCGTTAGGGCCGTCTACCAGATATGCGCCTTAGGCGCTTTTCTTGCACAATCTGTGGATTGCGAGCCACAGGCTTTACCGCGGGCCGGGACCGGTGCGATAAGGGCGCGCGATCGGAAGGGGCGGAATGCGCACAACCTTTGGCACGCGATTGTTGACCTGGCTGCGCGGCGCGCTGGTTGGGACGGACGCCTACGGCAACCGCTATTACCGGCTGAAGGGCGACAAGCCGGCGCGGCTGGGCGGCGGGCGGTTCAGCCGCGAGCGGCGCTGGGTCATCTATGAGGGGGAGCCGGACGGCTCCAAGGTGCCGCCGGAATGGCATGCCTGGCTCCATCACATGGTCGACGAGGTGCCCCAGCCGCGCCAGCGCTACCCCTGGGAGTTGGCCCACCAGCCGAACAAAACCGGGACCAAGGACGCCTACCATCCGCATGGCTCGGTGCTGCGCGGCGGTCACCGGGTTCGCGCCACCGGCGATTACGAGCCGTGGTCGCCGGAATAAGTTGCCGGGGACGCGCGCGATGAGGGGCAATGTCATCGAGACCGTGATGGGTGCGGTCGTCATCCTAGTCGCGGCCCTCTTCCTGGTCTTCGCCTACAACACGAGCCAGTTGCGCGCGGTGTCGGGGTATCAGGTCAGCGCCGATTTCGCGCGGATCGACGGGATCCGCCAGGGGAGCGACGTGCGCATCAGCGGCATCAAGATCGGCTCGGTGGTGGCCGAAAACCTCGATCCGAAGACCTTCCTCGCCGACGTACGGATGACGATCGACCCCGCGATCAAGCTGCCCGAGGATACCGTGGCCGAGATCATCTCGTCGGGGCTTTTGGGCGACAAGTACATGTCGCTGGTGCCCGGCGGGTCGGACAAGGTCATCCCGCCCGGCGGCAAGATCACCTACACGCAATCCTCGGTCAGCCTGGAAAACCTGATCGGCCAGATGATGTTTTCCGCACCCGGCGCGAAAAAGCCCGAGGAGGGCGGAACCCCGCCGGCGCCCGGGGCGCCGTCGCTGAAATGACGCCGCGCGCGGTCCTTATCCGCCTATTGTCGGCGCCGCGATGGCGCTCATCTTTAGGCCACAGGAACGCCGGGACACAGTGATGGCCGATACCGAAGCGGGCGAATTTCCGGTCTGGCGCACGCCGGAGGGCGAACTGGTTTCCTGCGTCGAGAAGATCAAGGTCTTGAACGAGAACCTCGCCGAATTGCGCGGGCTCGCGCAGGACGCGCTGGAAGACGCGGTGCTGATGGGTTGCGACGAAGCTCAGGTGCGCGAGGTTCTCGCCGCGATTGTCGCCGGTCTTGTCAACCCCTATCGCCGATGAGGCTTGGGCCTGCGCTCGGCGCGCCGGCCGCGCTGACGCTTGCAGTAATGCTCGGGGTGGCGCTGGGGGCGGGCGGTGCCACCGCCGGGATGACCCCCCAGCCGGTCGCGGTCATGCAGGGGCTCGACAAGATCACCGCGCGGGTGTCGCGCTTCGAGGCGCCGGTCGGCAAGACCGTGACGTTTTTTTCGCTATCGATCGTGGTGCGCGAGTGCGAGCGGAGCGCGCCCGAGGACCGGCCCGAGAACGCCGCATTTGTGCAGATCTACGAAACCCGCCCGGGTGAGGAACAGCGTCGCGTCTTCAGCGGCTGGATGTTCTCGTCGAGCCCGGCGCTATCGGCCATCGAGCACCCGGTCTACGACGTCAACCTCTTGGAGTGCAAAGGAGCGATCGCGCCTTCCCCGCCCCATCCGGCTCCCGCTTCGCCCGCACCCAAGCCCCCTGGCGGGTCGCGCGGAAACACGGCGCGATAGCGCAACGCCTCGGCGAGGAGCCGGTGATAGCGCGCACGCGAGATCTCGATCGCGCCGAATCGCGCCAGATGCGGCGTCACAAACTGGGTGTCGAGCAACTGGTAGCCGCCGCGCCGCAGCCGCGCCACGAGATCGACGAGCGCGACCTTGCTGGCGTCATTGACCCGGCTGAACATGCTTTCGCCAAAAAAGGCAGCCCCCAATGAGACGCCGTAGAGCCCGCCGACGAGCGCGCCCTCCTGCCAGCATTCGACGCTGTGCGCGGCGCCGCGCTCGAACAGCGCGCTGTAGAGCCGCACGATCTCGGCATTGATCCAGGTCGAGGGGCGGGTCTCGCTGGCCTCGGCGCAGCCCTGCATGACGGCGGCGAACTCGGTGTCGACGCTGACCGTAAAGCCGCCCCGGCGCAGGACGCGCCCGAGGCGGCGCGGCACATGGAAGCGATCGAGCGGAATGATGCCGCGCCGGTGCGGATCGACCCAGAACAATTCCGGGTCGTCGGCCCGTTGTGCCATCGGGAAGATGCCGGCGGCATAGGCCTCAAGGAGGATGTCGGGGGTGAGCCGGATCACCGCTTTTTTGCCGGACATAATTGATCGTCACCCCCGTGCGCTCTGCGGGTCAAGCCCCGGCGGGTTCTGAGCACTACCCGGGTTCAAGGTGCCATCGCATCGTCGCTCCCGCGTTACCCGCCGCGAGCGAGGAAGCCTTCGAGCCAGTGGATGTCGTAGGCGCCGCGTTGGAACTCGGGGTCGTCGACGAGGCGCTGATGCAAGGGGATCGTCGATTCGATCCCGCCGATCACGTATTCGGCGAGCGCCCGGCGCAGCCGCATCAGGCATTCCTCGCGACTGCGGCCATGCACGATCAGCTTGGCGACGAGGCTGTCATAGTAGGGCGGCACCTCGTAACCTTGATAGAGCGCGCTGTCGACGCGCACCCCGAACCCGCCCGGCGCGTGGTATTCGCTGACCCGCCCCGGCGACGGCCG
>DASYZD010000388.1:0-2603 GCA_035946655.1 Allostellaceae bacterium
TACGTCGTGACCCACAAGCTGCCGGCGTTTCTCGGTTGCGTGGCCGCGCTCGCCGACGATCGCGGCGTGCCCACAGGTTAGCCGTCGCGTGGCGCGGCGGCCCGGCGCAGCCGGTCGTTGATCGCCTGGCCGAGCCCCCGATCCGGGATCGGCATCACCGCGATCCCGGTAAACTTCGGCCGGTCGAGGCGGCGCAGCATCGCGAACAAATTGGCCGCTGCTTCGACGAGATCGCCCCGCTGCGATAGAAAGAGGACCTTGGCAAAGCCCACCGGCGCCCGCGGTCCGAAGGCGAGCAGCGCTTCGCCCGGCCGGGCGTCCACCGCATCGAGGCGCACTGGCCGATCCGGCGCATAATGGCTCGGCAGCCGCCCGGGGGCGCGTGGGGCATCCTCGCCCGCCGCCGTCGTCTCGATAGGCCCGAAGATCTCGCTAAGCTGTTCAAGCGTCACCCCGCCGGGGCGGAGCAGCGCCGGCACCGCGCCGGTCAAATCGAGCACGGTCGATTCGATCCCGACCGGGCAGGCCCCGCCATCGAGGATCAGCGCGACCCGGTCGCCGAGTTCGGCGGCGACATGCGCAGCGGTTGTCGGGCTGACCCGACCGGAGCGGTTGGCCGACGGCGCCGCGATCGGCCGGCCGGCCGCGCGCAACAGCGCCTGCGCTGTAGCATGGTCGGGAGCGCGCAGGGCCACCGTGTTGAGCCCGGCACTGGCCAACAACGAGAGACCGCACGCCGCCCGGCGCGGCAAGACGAGGCTGAGCGGCCCTGGCCAGAACCGGTCCGCTGCCATGTGAGCGCGCTCGTCGCAAACGGCGAGTCTCTCGGCCTCGACCACGCCTGGAACGTGGACGATCAGCGGGTTGAAGCGCGGCCTTCGCTTCGCTGCGAAAATCCGCGCGACTGCAACCTCGCTCATCGCGTCGCCGCCGAGCCCATACACCGTCTCGGTCGGGAAGGCGACAAGCTCTCCCGCCCGGATCAGCTGCGCCGCGCGCTCGATCGCCTCGTCGGTTGCTGGAACGAGAGGCGCCGGCACCGCCACATCACCGCCCGCGCACCCGCGGCATGATCAAGGTCGACCACGGGTCGGGCATCTCGCCGACCGGGACTTCGATCAGCGAGGGGCCGCGCCGCTTTAATGCGGCATTCAACTCGCGGCGCAGCGCGCCGGGGCTCTGCGCGCGCACCCCGGCGATGCCATAGCTGTCGGCCAATTTCGGGAAATTGGGATTTAGGAGGTCGACCGCGATCAGCTTGTTGCCGTAATCGTTCTTCTGCATGCGCCGGACATTGCCGTAGGCGCCGTCGGCGAAGACGATCGCGACGACGTCGATGCCGTGGAGCGCCGCAGTCGCCAGCTCCTGGACGTTGTACATGAAGCCGCCGTCGCCCGAGATCGAGACGACCGCCAGGTCGGGGCGCGCAACCTTGGCGCCGAGCGCGGTCGCATAGCCGGCGCCGAGCGTCCCCTGATAGCCGCTGTGGATGTAGGTGCGCGGGCTATAGACGGGGAAGGCGAGCCGGCCGACATAGCCGACCTGCGTCAGATCCTCGACATAAATCCCGTCGTCCGGCAATTCGGCGCGGATCGCGGCGAGGTATTCGCATTGCGGCCCGAGCCTTTCCTCGATACGCGCCATCGTGGTGGCTTTGAGGCTTTCCATTTCGGTGCGGCGCGAGGCAGCTTCGCCGGCGGGAAGCGCCGCGTTGAGCGCGGCCAACGCCGATTTGGCGTCGGCGACGATGCCGATGGTCGGTCGCGCCACCCGGGTGATCTCAATGGGGTCGAGGTCGATGCGAATGACCTTGATGTCGCCATCGAGCCCCCAGCGTGTCTGCGGCTGGTTGAAGCGGGTGCCGACCGCCAGCACGACATCGGTGGCGCGCCACAACTCATGCCCGGCGAGCAGGTTCTGCGCGAGCGGATGGCGGTCGCTGAGGATGCCCTTGCCGCCGGTGTAGGTGACGACCGGAGCCTGCAGCCGCTCGGCCAAGGTCAGCAATTCGGCGCCCGCATCGGCGGCGCCGCTGCCGACATAGATCATCGGCTGCGTCGCACCGGCCAGAAGCTTGGCGGCGCGGTCAATGAGCTCAGGATCGGGCTCAGGCACGGGGGGTGGCGCTGCCACTGCCGGCAACTCGATCTCGCCCTCGAGTGCCATGATGTCGAGCGGCATCTCGAGCGCGACCGGACGCGGCCGTCCGTCGCCGAGCTGGTGGAAGGCTTCGTTGACCAGCTTGCCGGTTTCGCTCGGGTGGTTGATCCGGGCCGCCCATTTGGTCAGGCCCTTGAGGATCGCGAGCTGGTCGGGGATCTCGTGCAACAGGCCAAAGCCGCGGCCGATCAGGGTGGACGGGATCTGGCCCGAGATGCACAACACGGGTGCATTGGTCGCATATGCGGTGGCGAGCGCAGCGGTGGTGTTGAGGAGGCCCGGCCCCGGCACCACCGCATAGGCGCCGACCCTGCCGCTTGAGCGTGCATAGCCGAACGCCATGTAGGCGGCGGCCTGCTCATGGCGGGTATGGATCACCCGAATCTTCTCGCCGGCGTCGTAAAGCGCGACGAAGAGCGCGTCGTTCTGCACCCCGGGCAGCG
>DASYZD010000389.1:0-6376 GCA_035946655.1 Allostellaceae bacterium
CTTTTGCCCCCACGCTAACCCTCCCCCGCAAGCGGGGGAGGGAAGGGAGGGGCTCAGGTCATGCGGCTGGAGAATTGGACGGTGGTGGCGCGGGCGCGGTAGTCGGTCTTGACGTTGACCAGGGCCACCATGCCCTCGTCGACCTTTTTCTGGGCGCGCTCCAGGGCGGGCCTTATGTCCTCCGGCTTTTCGACATATTCGCCGTGGGCGCCGAGGCCTTGCGCCATGATGTCGTAGCGGGTGTAGCCGAGGTCGCGGCCCGGCTTGTTGCGCTCAGGGTCGGCGGTCCAGCCGCCGTTCAAGCTGATGACGCAGAGGAGCGGCAGTTTGTGTCGCACCGCGGTGTCGAGCTCCATCGCGTTCTGGCCGAAGGAGCCGTCGCCGTGCAGACAGATGACCTGCTTGTCGGGTTTGGCGGCCTTGGCGCCGACCGCGAACGGCAGCCCGACGCCCATCGTCCCGAACGGGCCGGAATTCAGGCGGTGGCCGGGGGTGAAGGTCGGGATCGACTGGCGGCCGAAATTGAGGATTTCCTGCCCGTCGACGCACAGGATCGTGTCGCGCTTCTGGAAATTCTTGATCTCTTCGCAGAGGCGCAGCGGGTGGATGTCGCCGTCGGTCGGGTAGTTGGCGCCGATGCCGGTGCGCTTTGAGGCTTCGCCATCGGCCAAGACCTTGCGCCAGTCGGCGAAGCGCGCAGGCGTGCTGCCGTCGACCGCATCGATCAATTGCTGCAACACCGATTTGCAGTCGCCGACCACCGGGATGTCGACATTGCGGGCCGACATGCCGAGTTCCTCGGCGTCGATGTCGATGCGGGCGATCTTGGCGCTGGCGTTGAAGCGCGGCGGCGCGGCATGGGCGATGACGTAGTTCATCCGGGTGCCGAGTACGATGATGAGGTCGGCGTCGCGGAACGCCGTCGAGCGCATCGTCAGGTACGACAAAGGATGGTCGTCCGGCACGACGCCGCGGCCCTGCGGAGTGGTGTAGAACGGGATCCCGGCCTTTTCGACGAATGTCCGCATCTCGTTCCAGGCGTGCGACCACAAAACGCCGCCGCCCGAGCAGATGATCGGGCGCTTCGCCGACTTGATCGCGTCGACGAGCGCGTTGATCGCGGCCGGCTCGGCATAGGGGCGCGGGCGCAGCACCGCGCGCCCCATGTAGCTCCAATCGACTTGGTCCTCGGGCACCTTGGCGTAGAG
Organism: Allostellaceae bacterium; assembly: GCA_035946655.1. GTDB lineage: Bacteria > Pseudomonadota > Alphaproteobacteria > ATCC43930 > CGMCC-115725 > DATARH01. Next base: position 1,209 of record DASYZD010000389.1, read on the forward strand.
CACATCGCCCGGGAAATCGAGGTAGACCGGGCCGGGCTTGCCGTTTAGCGCCTTCTGGAAGGCAAAATTGATCTGCTGCGGCATGCGCTTCACGTTGTGCACCCGGTCGGCGTATTTGACCCAGCCTTCAAGCGCTTTCACCTGGTCGATCTCCTGGAAGACCTGGCGGCCGAACTGGCTGATCGGGGAGGAGCCGCCCAAGGCGATGACCGGGCAGCAATCGATGAGGGCGTTGGCGAGGCCGGTGCCGAAATTGAGGGTCGCCGGCCCCGACGCCGCCATGCACACGCCCGGCCCCTGCGTCACCCGCGAATAGGCCTGCGCCATATAGGCCGCGCCCTGCTCGTGGCGCGTGTCGATGAGGCGGATGCCCTCCTTGATGCAGCACAGTTCCGCATCGAGCATCGGCCCGCCCATGATGAAGAACGCATCCTTGACGCCCTGCGCCTTCAGGCACCGCGCGAGAATTTCGTTTCCGGTGATGTCAGCCATCTGGTGTCTCCTCCTGAGGTCCGCCTCATTGCGAGCGCACCGAAGCAATCTTGTGCAAGCGGGGTCTGGCCCCACCGGGATCGCTTTGTCGCTGCGCTCCTCGCAATGACAGCAGAGGGGCGTTCCGGGGGTTTCCGCCGCCCCAAAAGCGAAGCGGCGGGCCGAGGCCCGCCGCCGGTTCGCCTATCCGATCACCTTTTCCGCGCGCAGCGCCTTGATATCGCCGGGGCTCATCTTGAGCCAGCTCGCGAACACCTCGTCGGTGTGTTGGCCGAGCTTGGGCGACGGCTTCAACTCCGGCGGCTTGCCGTCGAAGCGGACCGGCCAGCTCTCGCATTTCCAGTCGCCGTCCGGGTGGTGCATGACCTGCATGATGCCGCGCTCGACAAAGCTTGGGTCGTTCTGCAGTTCGAGCGTGTCGTGCACTGCGCCGGCCGGGACCCCGGCGGCGCCGATGATCCGCATCGCCTCTTCCTTGGTGTGCTCACGCGTCCACTCGGTGATGATCTGGTTGATGAACGCTTCGTTGGCGTTGCGGTCTTCGTTGGTGGCGAAGCGCGGGTCGCCGAGCAGTTCCTCGCGGCCGATGACCTTGAGGAGCCGGTCCCAATGCTCGGGGTTGGCGCGGCTGCAGAAGACGTAGACGTAATCGTTGTAGCCGCCGGGCTTGGTCGGATAAATGCCGCACGGGGCCGGCGCGCCCGAGGTGCTTTGCGCGCCCATGCGCGGCGCCGGCTTGTCGCCACCCGATTTCGCCATCGCGGCGAACGAGGTGCGGATGTAGTGCATGCATGCATCCTGCATCGCGATCTGCAGCTTGCGTCCCTTGCCGGTGGTTTTCTTTTCGTAGAGCGCGCCGAGCATGCTGATCGCCATCAGCATGCCGGTGCCGGTGTCGCCGATCGTGGCGCCGGGCTTGACCGGGGGCTGGCCCTTCTCGCCGGTCACGCTCATCGTGCCGCCGGAAGCCTGCGCGATCATGTCGAAGGCGAGCGATTTCTCGTATGGGCTGCCTTCGCCGAACCCCTTGACTTGGCAGTAGATGATGCCCGGGTTGATCTCCTTCAGCACGTCGTAGCCGAGGCCGAGGCGCTCGATCGTGCCAGGCGCCAGGTTTTCGGCGAAAATATCTGCCTTCTTGACCAACTCCTTGACCAGCTCGACGCCGCGCGGGGTCTTGAGATCGACCGTGATCGACTTCTTGTTGGCGTTGAGGATCTTGAAGTAATACGAATCGTTGTTGCCGGTGCTGCCGGTGACCTGGCGGCCGGGATCGCCGTTTTTCGGGTTCTCGACCTTAACGACCTCGGCGCCCATCCAGGCGAGTGCCTCGGTCGAGGTCGGCCCGGCCTCGAATTGGGTCAGATCGACAACCCGAACACCCTTGAGGCAATTGAGAGGCGCAAAGTTTCCACTCATCGTCTGGTCTCCTCCATCGCGACGCTGCGGCGTGATCGTTCCGGCAACGATAGCGCAGAACCGCGCCCCGCGGAAATCGCTGATTTACGCGAACAGCCCTGCGTTGCGCGGGGCGAATTGCGCGAGGCGACGCTCACCCCGGCCCACTCCCCACACACGGGGAGTGGGCGTTTTTGGCCGTTGGGCGGCGAGGATACATTACCCGAGCGCCTTTATAAGGCGGGAGTGCAGCGTTCCCTCGCCCCGTTTACCGGGAGAGGGACAGGGTGAGGGGCTTTTCAAGCTCGGATTGGAGCATCTGCAACACGCCTTCGATGTTCTCGAATACCTGATTGCTCCAGATCCGGATGACTTGGTAACCGAGCCCGGTCAAAAATGCGCCCCGCTCGCGATCTGCCGCGCTCTCCGCATGTTGGCCGCCGTCGACCTCGACAATCAGGTGCCGCTCGCGGCAGACAAAGTCAGGGTAGTAGGGACCTACGGGTTCCTGGCGTACGAATTTGAAGCCGCCGAGCTGACGGTCGCGCAACTGTCGCCATAGGGTCAGTTCGGCGTGAGTGCTGGATCGACGGAGCGAGCGGGATCGACCGGTTCGCCTTCCATCCTTTCCTCCGCATCGTTTTCGAACTCCCCCTCACCCCGACCCTCTCCCCGCAGGCGGGGAGAGGGAGGTTGTCATTCCTCCGCTCTGACCTTGACGTAAGACCCCGGGGCGTCCTCGATCGGCGGTAGTTTGCCGTCGCCGGGCGTTCGCGCCGGTACTTCGCCCCCGGCGTATTGCGCGACCCATTGCTCCCACACCGGCCACCACGAACCCGGATGCTCTATCGCACCGGCCAGCCATTCCTCGGCGGTCGGCGGGTTCTTGTCGTTTTCATAGTGGCCGTATTTGCTGCCCGGCGGGTTGACGACGCCGGCGATATGGCCCGAGGCCGACAGCACGAACTTGAACGGGCCGGCAAAGATCTGCGTCGCCCGATAGGTCGAGCGCCACGGCGCGATGTGGTCCTCGCGGGTCGACAACAGAAAGGCCGGGGTCTTGACCCGGCGCAGATCGATCGGCACCCCGCCAAGGGTGATGCCGCCCGGCTTCACCAAAAGGTTCTCCTGGTACATCCGGCGCAGGTAAAAGCTGTGCATCGCCGCCGGCATCCGCGTCGAATCGGCGTTCCAATAGAGGAGGTCGAACGGCACCGGCGCCTTGCCGAGCAGGTAATTGCTGATGACAAACGACCAGATCAAATCGTTGGCGCGCAGCATGTTGAAGGTTTCATGCATGTCGCGGGCTTCGAGATAGCCCTTTTTCTTCATGCGCTGTTCGAGCGCCTTCAGCTGCTCTTCGTCGATGAAGACGCTGAGTTCGCCGGCCTCGGCGAAATCGACCATCGTCACGAAATAGGTCGCGCTCTTGACCCGGGTGTCGCGCTTCGCCGCCATATAGGCGAGCGTGGCGGCGAGGAGCGTCCCGCCGAGGCAATAGCCGATGACATTGGCGGCGCGCTCGCCGGTCGCTTCTTCCATCGCGTCGAGCGCGGCCAGCGGCCCCTCGCGCATGTAGTCCTCGAAGGTCTTCTCGGCGAGCGTCCCGTCGGGGTTGACCCACGAGATCACAAACACCGTGTGGCCTTGGCCCACCGCCCAGCGGATGAACGAATTCTGCGGGCGCAGGTCGAGTATGTAGAACTTGTTGATCCACGGCGGGATGATCAGGAGCGGGCGCCGTTTGACCCTCTCCGTCGTCGGCGCGTACTGGATCAATTGCATGAGCGGGTTCTGGTAGACCACCTTTCCCGGGCTCGCCGCGACGTTCTCGCCGATCCTGAAGGCGCTCGGGTCGGTCATGCTGATCGCTAGGCGCCCCTTGCCGCGCTCCAGGTCGTCGAGCAGGTTTTTCAGGCCGTTCGCGAGGTTCTCGCCGCGGCTTTCGAGCGTCGCGCGCAGGACTTCGGGGTTGGTCAGCGCGAAATTCGACGGCGCCATCGCGTCGACAAATTGCCGCGTATAAAAATCGACCTTGCGCGCGGTGTGCGCGTCGAGTCCCTCGACTTGCCCGACCGCGCCCTGCATCCAGCGTGCGGTCAACAGGTAGCTCTGCTTGATGAAATCGAACAGCGCATTGTCGCTCCACGCCTGGTCGCGGAAGCGGCGGTCCTCGGGCGGAGCCGTGATCACCGGCTCGGCTTCCCCGCCGGCGAGGCGCCGCGCAGTCTCCTGCCACAACCGCATATAGTCGCTCCACAGCGCGGTCTGCGTCTCGATCAGCCGCGCCGGGTCGGCCATCATGCGCCGGGTCATCTCGAAAAAGGCGCTGCCGATCGCCATCGGGTCGGCCATGCCGACGCCCTCCGAGCCGCCTGCCTGCCCGCCCGCCTCTTTGCCTTGCCGCGACAGGAAATCGGCGACGAGGCGCTGGCTCCGCTCGGCGATCTCGGCCCAGTGCTCCGCCATCCGGCGCGACCGCTCGGCCGCATCGGCCGACGCCTCCGGACCCGGGGCCGCCTCGGGCTTGCCGCCGCCGGGGCGGGCGCCACTTTCCCTCTTACTCATCTCGCTGTCCTCACCCCTCGCGCGCGGATCAAATGTAGTGACGCGCGGGCGCGGATCTAATACACAGCGAGCCGATTATGCCGGTGCCTCCAGCGGCAAGCGGCGAGGCTAGTGAGAATTCGGTCAGGATCTGGGGTATGGCGGTGCGCACAGCCCGGTTTTGGCCTGAGGGCCGGCCCATTGGGCGGCGTGTTCGGCAAACCGGGGCGGTCGCCGGCCTTCTGCTGCTGAGCGCGCTTGTCGGATGCAGCGGTCCGGTCGAGACCTATCGCTCGCTCGCTGGCATCAGCCAGAACGATCCCGATCCGCAGACCGCACCGTTCACCCGCAATCTCGCTGCGGGCGAGGCCGAGCCCTATCCGAACCTCGGCAGCTTCCCGCCCTTGCCAACGCCAACAACGAATGCCGCCGATCGCCAAAAGCTGACGCAAAGCCTGATCGCCGATCGCCGGGCGACCGCCTCGCAGGCCGGAGCGCCGGCGCCACGCCCGGCCGCCGCGGCGACCGCCGCGCCAGGTTCGCCGGGGGCAACCCTCGCCCCGGCTCCGGCAGCCCGAGCCGAGCCGGCGACCGAGCAACTGCCAAACCCCTCCCCCGCCGCGTCCTCGCCCTCTCGTACACCGCTGAATTCGGGCCAATCGGGCCGCCGCTCGGCGGGCGAGCCACCCGTGCCCGGGCCGCTCGAATCGACCCTGCAAACGCCGCAGATA
>DASYZD010000390.1:0-8454 GCA_035946655.1 Allostellaceae bacterium
AGCGCATCATCGATGTGCATTTCCCGCGGCTGCAGCACGATCTGGTGCACGAGGCGTTGACCATCTTCTACGACATCCGCGACGTGCCGGGGTTGAAGAAAAAGCCCTCGACCTCGGAGCTCCTCGACTGGCTGAAGCTCCTGCTCGTCGAGGACATCCCGGCCGAGGTGCTGCGCACCCGCGACCCGAAAAAGCTCATTCCCCCGTTGCACGGCGCCCTCCTCAAGAACGAGCAGGACATGCACCTCTTCGAGCGCCTCGCCTTCCTCAACCGGCGCGAGCGGGGATGACGATGCCCATGACCGGAGCTCAGCCGTGACATCTGTCAAAACCGTCTCGAATGTCCTGGCTACGGCCGACACCGACGACATTTTCTTCATGACGAACCTCTCGCCGCGCATGACCGGGTTGCCGATGGCTGTTTGGGTCAGCCCGCGCGGCAGCGCCCGGCACGACATCCGGATCAAAGTCAATACCACCCATGGCAATCGAATGACGATTGAAGATACGGCCGTCGTCGCGGTTCGGCCGGCTCCACGGGTGGTAGCTGGTCGACTAACGCCAGAAGATCGGCGCCTCGTAGCTGATTGGGTCCGATTGAACTTTGAGGCGATCATCGGCTACTGGGATAACGAGCTCGACACCGGACAATTTCTCGAGCGCTTAAAAGGCCTTCCAAGCACATAAGCTCTCATAAGTAGAGCTATTTAGGCCGAAGGCATCGGGAGGAATGCACATGCGGGCAAAGAGGCATATAAAAAAGATCACTCATCAAGCGGCCGGCGCTTTTGGTGAGAAGGCTGCCGAAGCTGAATTGCTTCGGCACAATTGGATCCCGGCGAACGTCAATCAGACGGTCAAGAATGCCGCTAAGTTCGACATTTTTGCCGTGAAGGCGGATCGTCCTGATCGTTCGGTGCAAATCCGCGTCAAGACGTGTAGGCCAAAGATGACGGGGTTTCTATGGGGAGGGTTTTCACCGGATGCGCCGATAAGCACCGCCGATATCGCGGCCAGCGATTTTACTGTTGTTGTTCGCATGGGTGAGCGGCGCGAACAGGACCGTTTCTATGTCGTGCCAACGGCTGTTGCGTGGAAAGAGATCGCCAACCGACAATCGGAACACAGGAACAAAAAGACCGGAGTAAAAGAAATCGGTATGTGGCGTTTAACCTTCAGAGACCGCAAGGACGGCCAAGAGGAAGCGGGAAGAGGGATCGAGAGAAAATGGGGAAAATATGAAGATTCCTGGGATTTGCTTGACGGATAACTGTATGGCAGCAGGAGCCTGAATCAATATCTGGTAGCGTTGGGGTGTCAAGCCGATAGGCATGCTATGTTCATCTCGTTCTTCCTCGAATTGCGCGCGGCCAAGGTGCCGGCGTCGCTGCGCGAGTTCCTGAGCCTTCTGGAGGCGATGCGGGAGGGGGTGGCGCGCTTTGACATCGAGGAATTCTATTTCCTGGCGCGCTCGGCCCTCGTCAAGGACGAACGCCATCTCGACCGCTTTGACCGCGTCTTTGGGCAGTGCTTCAACGGGATCGAGACGCCCTCAGACCCGCAGACCGCACTCCCCGAGGAGTGGCTGCGAAAACTCGGCGAGCGCCATCTGACCGCGGAGGAAAAGGCGCTCGTCGAAGCATTAGGTGGCTGGGACAAGCTGATGGAGACCTTGCGTCAGCGCCTCGCCGAACAGAAGGGCCGCCACCAGGGCGGCAAGAAATGGATCGGCACCCTCGGCACCTCGCCCTTCGGCGCCGAGGGCTACAACCCCGAGGGCGTCCGCATGGGTGCGAAATCCCAGGGCAACCGCACCGCGGTCAAGGTCTGGGACCGCCGCGAATTCCGCAACCTCGACGATACGCTGGAACTGGGCACCCGCAACATCAAGCTGGCGCTGCGCCGGCTGCGCCGCTTCGCCCGCGAGGGTGCCGAACTCGAGCTCGACCTCCCCGGCACGATCCGCTCGACCGCGCACAATGCCGGCTGGCTCGATCTGAAGATGGTGCCGGAGCGCCACAACGCGGTGAAGCTCCTCCTTTTTCTCGATGTCGGCGGGTCGATGGAGGACCACGTGCGGGTTTGCGAGGAGCTGTTCTCGGCGGCGCGCGGCGAGTTCAAGCACTTCGCGCATTTCTATTTTCACAACTGCCTCTACGACACGGTGTGGAAGGATTCGCGCCGCCGCCATGTCGAGCAATTGGAGGTGATGGAGATCCTGCACACCTACGATCCCGGGCACAAGATCGTCATGGTTGGGGACGCCAGCATGAGCCCCTACGAGATCGCCAAGGAGGGCGGCAGCGTCGAGCGCTGGAACGACGAGCCTGGCGAAGCATGGATGCGCCGCCTCCTCGGCACCTACCCGAAGGCGGTCTGGCTCAACCCGGTGCCCGAGAAATACTGGGGCGGCACCACCTCGATCGGCATGATCCGGGCGCTGATGGAAGACCGCATGTTCCCCTTGACGCTCGACGGCATCGACCGCGCCATGCGCGAGCTGACGCGATAATCTTCTAACCCTCTCCCGCATTGCGGGAGAGGGGGAACCGGTCGCGTCGGCGACCGGTGGGTGAGGGTACTGGGAATGCACCGCGCCCGCGGCACCCCCTCGCCCTGCCCTCTCCCCCACTGGGGGAGAGGGATGCTTCGGAGTTACGCCGCCTCGGGCTTCACTTCCTTTGGCCGGATGTAGGCGACCGCGGCGTGGTGGCCGCAGTACGGCTTGCCGGCGAGCGGCTGGCCGCCGCAGAAGTGGAAGTCGTCGTCGGTCGGGTGCCCGATCGGCCACATGCACACCGGGCCGGCGAAATCGAACACGTTGCGCCTGGGCGGCGGGGCTTCCTTGACGACCCGCGGCACCAGCCCGATGCGATGCACCTTGCCGATGACCGCATTTTTGGTGACCCCGATGCGCCGGCCGATTTCGGCCGTGGTGACCCCCTCCTCCCACAATGCGATCAAGCGCTCGATCCGTTCCGGAGTCCAAGTCAGCTCGACATGCTCAGGCGCGCACAGCTCCTCGCTCGGCTCCAGCGTCCAGGTCCCATCCATCGCTAATCCCCCGATCCTGTGGTTGGTCCCATAGCCCCCACAAGATACGGTACTACTCTTGTGGGTCGGTGCCAACCGTTATCTACATGTTGTGGCTAGTCAGGGGGGTGACCGCCACACCTATAAGTGACCACCTTCGAGAAGTAAGCGAGCGAGCGCTCCTCAGGGGTGAAGCCCGGCTTCATCAGCCGGTCGAGGTCCTCAACTAGATAACTCGCATAGTATGGCTCATGAAAGGCAAAAGGAAAATAGTCTAATAAAGCGTCGTAATCGGGCTCGTCTCCGGTTTGCAGCGAATCGACAAGAATGACCGTCCCGCCCGGCTTCAATACCCGCCGGATCTCGGCGACGACGGCGCGGCGCACGCGCGCCGGCAGTTCGTGAAACAGATAGAGGCAACTGACGATGTCGAACTCGGCGTCGCCAAACGGCATCGCCTCGGCCGCCGCCTCGGTGAGCCTGACCCGCGACCACGGCAGGAGGCGGCGCAGCGCCACCGCCAGGTAGGGGGCAGAGAGGTCGAGCCCGGTGACCGCGAGGCGCGGATGATTGCGCTTGACCTCGCGCAGGAAGGCGCCGGTGCCGCAGCCGATATCGAGGAACTTCGCACCGTCGCCGCACCGCCGCAGCGCCTCCCGCAGCGGGACCAGCGCCTGGCGGCGCATCGCCGCGGCGCCGCCGCCAAACAGCACCTCGACCTGATGATCGTAGCGCTCGGCCGAGGCCCGGCTCAAATAACCGTCGCTCTGGAAGTGGAACTTCCGCCGGTAATAGGCCGGATAGCGGTCCGCCGCCGCCTCGGGCAGCAGAACCTCGGCCGGCTCACCGTGGCGTCGCGCCTCGACCGCGCCCAGATCGCCAAAGAAATCGACCGCCCGGCGCAGCCCGGCGAGCGGGCTCCCGCGCCAATCCTCGGGTGCGGCATAGATCCCGGCCTCGATATTGCGCCAATCCTGTTCGATGAGGCGCCACAGATCGGCGATGAGACGCTGGCGGTCGGGCATCGTGCGGCCGCGCAATTCGGGCGGCGCCGGCACCGGCCGGGCGAGCCGCGCGGCCACCAGCTTCTGGCCAAAAAACCAGCCGATCCGCGCCACCTGCGCGGTCTCGAAGGCGAGCTTATCGAAGGCACCGGCGAAGGTGTTGGCCATGACGTCCTTGAGGTATGCCGCACCGATCCATTTGCAAAGGGGTCGCGGCCCGGCGATAAACGGGGCGTTTCGCAGCGGAGCAGACCCTCATGCCGCAGTTTCGCACACTCGATCAACTCGACGTCGCCGGCAAACGGGTGCTGCTGCGCGCCGATTTGAACGTGCCGGTCAAGGACGGCCAGGTCACCGACGCCACCCGCATCGAGCGCCTCGCGCCGACGATCGAGGCCTTGATCGCCAAGGGCGCCAGGATCGTCGTGATGTCGCATTTCGGCCGCCCCAAGGGATATGACCCGACGCAATCCCTGAGCATCCTCGTCGAGCCCTTGTCCAGGGCGATCGGCGGGCGGCCGGTCCACTTCGCCGAAGACTGCATCGGCGACGACGCCGAACAGGTCGTCGCCGCGCTCAAACCGGGCGAGGTCGCGCTCCTCGAAAACCTGCGTTTCCATCCCGGAGAAGAGGCGAACGACCCCGAATTCGCGGCCCAGCTTGCCGCGCTCGGCGACGTTTATGTCGACGACGCGTTCTCGGCGGCGCACCGGGCGCACGCCTCGATCGAGGCCTTGGCGCATCTGTTGCCGGCGGCGGCGGGCCGGAACATGCAGGCCGAGTTGGAGGCGCTCGGCGCCGCTTTCGACAAGCCGCGCCATCCGGTGATGGGCATCGTCGGCGGCGCCAAGGTTTCAACAAAGCTCGACCTCTTGGGCAACCTGACCCGCAAGGTCGATCTGTTGGCGATCGGCGGCGCGATGGCCAACACCTTTCTCTTCGCCAAGGGAAGGCCGGTCGGGCGCTCTTTGTGCGAGCCCGATCTCGCCGAGGTCGCGCGCTTCATCCTCGGCGAAGCCGAAGAACACGGCTGCGACATCATCCTCCCCGAGGATGCGGTCACCGCCGAGACACTCGAACCCGGGGTCCTGACCCGCACGGTCGGGGTCCACGCGGTGCCGATGAACGCGATGATCCTCGATATCGGCCCGGACACCGTCGCCCGCATCTGCCGCGCGCTCGACAATGCCCGCACCCTCGTGTGGAACGGCCCGGTCGGCGCCTTCGAGACGCCGCCCTTCGACCGCGCGACGCTCGCGGTCGCCAGAAAAGTCGCCGAACTGACCCGTGAGGGCAAGCTGATGAGCGTCGCCGGCGGCGGCGACACCGTGGCCGCGCTCGCCGCCGCGGGGGTGAGCGACGAACTCACGTACGTCTCGACCGCCGGCGGTGCCTTCCTCGAATGGCTCGAAGGCCGCGAATTGCCCGGCGTCAAGGCGCTGGCGATCAGCTAGTCAGGCGAAGGCGCGCAGCCGGCGCGTTGTCTCTTCCACCAGCCGCACGATGAGCGCGGCGGCGGTGGCGTCCCTCGACAGCGCCGCCGACTGGCCGGAGGTCAGCGCCGTCCAGTCGCGGTTTCCCGCGCCGGCGAGCAGTGCGGTGAGGCTCTGCTGCGCCGGGACTGGGAGGGGCTCCAGCCCGGACGCCACCAGATCCTCGATCATCCGGTTTCGGATGTAGCGGCACGGCCGGCCGCTGATGACGTCGGTGACGAGTGTGCAGTCGTCGCTCGCCGCGGCGAGGGCGGCCCGATGCGCATCGCGCACCTCGGCTTCCTCGCAATGCAGAAAGGCGGTGCCGATCTGCACCGCGCTCGCGCCGAGCATCAACGCCGCGGCTGCCGTCCGCCCGTCGGCGACGCCACCCGCGGCGATCACCGGGACCCGCACCGCGTCGACGATTTGCGGCAGTAGCGCGAACAGCCCGGGCTGCATCCCGATATCGACGCCCGAGAAGGTGGCGCGGTGGCCGCCGGCTTCGGTGCCTTGGGCGATGATCGCGTCAACCCCCGCTTCTTCGAGGAGGCGCGCTTCGGCAACCGTCGTCGCGCTCGACACAACGAAGATTCCGGCCGCTTTGATCGCCCGCACGATTTCGGGCTCGGGCAGGCCGAAATGAAAGCTGACGACCTCGGGTTTCGTCTCCAAGAGCAGCGCCACGTGGTCGGGGCCGACATCGCTGACCGCGCCTTGCGGGCCGGGCACCTCGCCCACTCCCAGCGCGTCGTAACGCACCTGCAAATGCAGTCGCATCGCGTCTGCCCTCTCAGGGGCGCAGCTTGGATCGGGCCAGATCGGATAATTGACGTTGAGGCTGCCGCCGCTCTGCTGGCGAAACCCGGCGATGCGGCGGGCGGCCTGCTCGGCGCTGCGGCCCCACATACCGAGCCCGCCGAGGCCGCCCGCATTGGTGACCGCGGCTGCCAGCGCCGGCGTACTGGCGCTCCCCATCGGCGCCTGGAGGATCGGGAATTTAAGCTTCAGCCGTTCGGTGAGGGGATTTGACGGCCACATCTTTTCCTCCCTTCGCCGCAAGACGAAGTTGGTGGCTTTCGCCGCCCTCACCCTACCCTCTCCCCTAAGCCGGGGGAGAGGGTTTTCGCACGACCTAGTGGTTGGCGTGCCAGTAGCTGTTGCGCAGGACGCGACCGGGAAGGGCGCCGGTGTGCTTCTTGTCTTCGAGCAGCACCTGGCCGTTGACGATCGTGTGGGAGACGCCTTCGGAGGTTTCCTTGATGCGCCAGCCGCCGGCGGGGAAGTCGTGGACGACTTCTTCCGGCCCGCATTTGACCGTCGCGGGGTCGAAGATCGCGATGTCGGCGGCCATCCCCGGGCGTAGGAGGCCGCGGTCGTAGAGGCCGAAGGTCGACGCCGAATCGAAGGTGAGGCGCCGCACCGCCTGCTCCAAACTCATCACCTGCTTCTCGCGCACCCATTCGCCCAGCAGCTTGGTAATGTAGCCGTAGCCGCCGTGGAACTGCACGTGCGCGCCGCCGTCGCCGAGCCCGATGATCGCGTTGGGATGGGTCAGGATTTTTTTGAGCACCTCGTCATCGGTATTGTTCTCGGCCTGGAGGAAACGGGTCTCGAGCTTTTCTTCGACCACGAGGTCGAGGAAGGCATCGATCACCCGCTTACCCTCTTTTTCGGCGATCTGGCCGATCGATTTGAACTGCATCCACTTGTTCTTTGGGAGCACGGGCTCGTTGACCCAGATGTAGTTCCACCAGGTCTTCGAGATGCCGACCGCGCTGTCCGGCTTGTTGACGACCGCTTCCTCATGCAGCTTGGCGCGGATTTCCGGGTCGGCGTAGAGCCGCAGCTTTTCTTCGTTCGACATCAGGAGGATCGGGTGCCAGGTCGGCAGCCCGCGGAACACCTGGCTGTTCTGCATCGTAAAGTCCTGGGTCACCCGGTTCGGGCTGCACATCGGATAGGCGCGGATGCCGAGGGCCGCGGTCTCCTCGATCCGCGCCATGTGGATCTTCCATTCGTCCGGCCGGCGCATCGTATGCGACAGACTGTTGTAGACGACGGTGCGGCCGCTCGCTTCGGCGAGGCGTCGGATCATGCCGTCCTTCAGTTCGACATACTGGCCGCCGCCGGCCTGGATCGTGCCGGTCGAGAGTTCGCGCAAGACGTCGGCGAGCGCGAAGATCTCCGCTTCGTCGGCCCACAACGCCGGGATCGGCACGCCCTGCGGATCGAAATGCCCCTTCTCGCGCGACACCGAGAGACCGAGCGCGCCCGCCTGCATGCCGTCGCGCACGACTTCTTGCATCGCCTTCACCTGCGCCTCGGTGGCGCCGGGCTTCTGGCAGTCGTCGCCCAAGACGTAATGGCGGACCGCGGTGTGGCCGATCAGATTGCCGACATTGACGCCGAGGTGGTGATCGAGGTGCTCCATGTACTCCGGCACCGTCTCCCACTCGAATTCGACGGTTTTCAGGATCTCCATCGGGATCGCTTCGACATAGGAGAGGAACTCGGCCAACCGCTCCTCGGTGCCTTTCCTGACCGGCGCCAGAGACAATGAGCAGTTGCCGAAGATGACGCTGGTCGCGCCGTGCTCGGGCGAGAACGTGCATAAGGGATCCCAGGTGACCTGCGCGTCGTAATGGCAATGGTTGTCGATAAACCCGGGGGCGACGACCCGGCCGGCGGCGTCGATCGTGCGCCCGGCGGAGCCGGAGAGCTTGCCGATCTCGGCGATCTTGCCGTCCTTGACCCCGACATCGCCCTTGAACGCCGGCATGCCCGAGCCGTCGACGATGCGCCCGTTTTTGATCAACAGATCATACGCCATCGCTCTTCCCTTTCTTTTGTCGGAACTTGGTCGCGCGCGGTTTCCGCAAAAGTATAGCACGCTGCCCCACAGCGCCGCGCACCGCGAATTCGACGGCATGCTCTTCGCCGCC
>DASYZD010000391.1:0-2148 GCA_035946655.1 Allostellaceae bacterium
CAATGGGCGAAGCGGCAGGGCATCCCGGTGGGGCCGGGGCGTGGCTCGGGGGCGGGATCGGTCGTCGCCTGGGCGCTGACGCTCACCGATCTCGACCCCTTGCGCGTCGGGCTGCTTTTCGAGCGCTTCCTCAACCCCGAGCGGGTGTCGATGCCCGATTTCGACATCGATTTCTGCCAGGACCGGCGGGACGAAGTAATCCGCTATGTCCAGCAAAAATACGGCCGCGACCGAGTGGCGCAAATCATCACCTTCGGCAAATTGCAGGCGCGCGCGGTGTTGCGCGATGTGGGGCGCGTGCTCGGCATGCCCTATGGCCAGGTCGACCGGCTCAGTAAGCTCGTGCCGAACAACCCGGCGCACCCGGTCAGCCTCGACAAGGCGATTGCCGGCGAGCCGCAATTGCAAGCCGCGCGCGACGGCGACGAGACGGTGGCGCGGCTGATCCGGATCGCGCTGAAGCTCGAGGGCCTCTACCGTCACGCCTCGACCCATGCCGCCGGCGTCGTCATCGGCGACCGGCCATTGGCCGAACTGGTGCCGCTCTACCGCGATCCGCGCTCGGACATGCCGGCGACCCAGTTCAGCATGAAATGGGTCGAACTGGCCGGGCTCGTCAAATTCGACTTTCTCGGCCTCAAGACGCTGACTGTCTTGGCCCGCTGCCTCGACCTCCTGGCCGCGCGCGGGCTCAGGCTCGATCTCTCGACGCTGCCGCTCGACGACCGCCCGACTTACGAGCTGTTGGCGCGCGGCGACACCGTCGGGGTGTTCCAGGTCGAAGGCCAGGGCGTGCGCGACATGCTCAGAAAGCTGCGCCCCGACCGCTTCGAGGACATCATCGCCGTCGTTTCGCTCTACCGCCCGGGGCCGATGGAGAACATCCCGCGGTACATCGCAGTGAAGCATGGCGAGGAGGCGCCCGACTATCTGCACCCGGCGCTCGAGGGGATCCTCAAGGAGACCCACGGCATCATGATCTACCAGGAGCAGGTCATGCAGATCGCCCAGGTGCTGGCCGGCTATACGCTGGGCGGCGCCGATCTGCTGCGCCGCGCGATGGGCAAGAAGATCCAGGCGGAGATGGACGCGCAGCGCCAGCAATTTGTCGAGGGCGCGGTTTCGCGCGGGGTCGAGCGGCCGCGCGCCGAACTGATCTTCGACCAGATGGCGAAATTCGCCGGCTACGGCTTCAACAAGTCGCATGCCGCGGCCTATGCGCTGGTCGCCTACCAGACCGGGTTCCTCAAGGCCAATTACCCGGTCGAGTTCATGGCCGCGTCGATGACCCTGGACCTCGGCAACACCGACAAGCTCGCGCATTTCCGCCAGGAGCTGGGCCGGCTCGGCATCGCGCTGCTGCCCCCCGACATCAACCGCTCCGAGGTCGCCTTTGGCGTCGAGCTCGACCCCAACGGAGGCAAGCCCGCGATCCGCTATGCGCTCAGCGCGGTCAAGGGGGTCGGCGAACAGGCGATGCGGGACCTCGTCGCCGAGCGCACGAGGGGCGGCCCGTTCAAGAACCTGTTCGATTTCGCGCTGCGGCTCGACGCCAAAAGCTTCAACCGCCGCCAATTCGAGAACCTCGCCAAGGCCGGCACCTTCGAAAGTCTCAACCCGAACCGGGCGCAGAGCTTCGCGGCGGCCGAATTATTGCTGCGCCAGGCGAGCCGCGCCGCCGAGGAGCGCGAGGATGGGCAAGTGAGCCTCTTCGCGGGACTTGGCGGTCTGGCCGACGCCGGGTTTGCCGCGCGCCCCGCTCTCCCGGTAGTGCCCGACTGGCCGCCGGTCGAGCGTTTGCAGAACGAATTCGAGGCGATCGGCTTCTACCTGTCGAGCCACCCGCTCGATCCCTATGGCAAGAGCCTGGAGCGCGCCGGCATCCTGCGCTGGGTCGATCTGCCGGCGGCGCTGGCGGCCGGCGGCGCCACCCGCTTTCGCCTCGCCGGCATCGTCATCGGCAAGAAGGAACGCACCTCGGCGCGCGGCAACCGCTTTGCCTTTGTCCAATTGTCGGACAACTCGGGCGTCTACGAGGTGACGATGTTTTCGGAAGTCTTGGCCCAGGCCCGTGCGCTGATCGACAGCGGTCAGCCGCTGATCGTCACCCTCGATGTCCGCCGCGAGGAGGAGAATTTGCGCCTGACC
>DASYZD010000392.1:0-4433 GCA_035946655.1 Allostellaceae bacterium
ATCGGGTCGGGCTCCCACTGCCCGCGCATGTCATAGACGCCGTACAAACCACCGACGGCCGTGACGTGGCAGGCAACCGCGGCATTCCGATCGCTGCGATAACCGCTGGAGAGCAGCGGCTCCTCGCCGGCCAGCGCCACCAGCGCTGCGAGATAGGCGCCCGCGGAATCCCCGATCAGCGCAATCCGCTCTGGATCGAGGCCGAACTCGGCGGCGTTGGCGCGGACGAACTGAACCGCCGCTTTGGCGTCGTACGCGGCGCCGGGCCAGGTTTTCATTCCGGGCTTCATCAGGCGGTATTCGATCGAGAAAACAGCATAACCGTGCCGCGCCAGGTAAGGGCCCCAGTAGCGATAGAATTTCCGGTCGCCCACCTGAAACCCGCCACCGTGGACGGCGACGAGCACCGGCGCCCGCTCGAGCCCGCGAGGAAAGTAAAGGTCGCCGAGAAGCTCGACGCCATCATGCACGGCGTAGAGGATATCCGGCTTGATCGCTGCCTCGTGATCGGTCATCGCCATCCACCCTTGTCACCGGTGCGGGTGCTGCGCGGGCACCGGCGGTTCAAAATGTGCCCGGGCCGCGGGCGATCGCGACGGTGCCGGTGCGCGATACTTCAACGAGGCCCAGCGGCACCATCAATTCGATAAAGGCGTTGAGCTTGTCGGCCGAGCCGGTGATCTCGAAGACAAAGCTCTCGATCGTCGAATCGATCACCTGCGCGCGGAAGATGTCGGCGAGGCGCAGTGATTCGATCCGCGAATCGCCCTTACCGGCGACCTTGATCAACGCCATCTCGCGCTCGACCGCGGGGCCTTCCTCGGTCAGATCGTGGACCTTGTGCACCGGAACGAGGCGCGCCAGCTGCGCCTTGATCTGCTCGATGATCATCGGCGTGCCGCTCGTCACGACGGTGATCCGCGAGAGGTTGTTCGAGCGGTCGACCTCGGCAACGGTCAGGCTCTCGATGTTGTAGCCGCGCCCGGAGAAGAGGCCGATGACGCGCGCCAAGACGCCCGGTTCGTTATCGACCAGGACGGCGATCGTGTGGCGCTCGGTGGCGTCAGGCATGTGCGGCTCGTGTCATTCCCGCGCAAGCGGGAACCCAGGGCTTGCGGCGAAACGCCTGCCCCTAGGCCCCCGCTTGCGCGGGGGCGACGACTGGATGCTACGCCGGCTGCTCACACCAGCACCATGCCCTCGCCGGAGACCGGGCTCTTCGCCTCGTCTCCCGGGCCGAGCAGCATCTCGTTGTGGGCCGCGCCCGAGGGGATCATCGGGAAGCAGTTTTCGGTCTGATCGACGACGACATCGAGAACGACGGCGCGCGGCGTCTCGATCATCTCGCGGATCGCGTCGTCGAGATCGGCCGGCTCGCAGACCCGCCGCCCAACGGCGCCGAAGGCGTCGGCGAGCTTGACGAAATCCGGCAGGGCGGCGGTGTAACTCTCGGAATAGCGCCCGCCATGCAGAAGCTCCTGCCACTGCCGCACCATCCCCATGTACTGGTTGTTGATGATGAAGGCCTTCACCGGCAGACGGTATTGGGCGATCGTCGACATCTCCTGAATGTTCATCAGGATCGAGGCTTCGCCGGCAACATCGATGACGAGGGCATCGGGGTGGGCGACCTGCACCCCGACCGCGGCCGGAAGGCCGTAGCCCATCGTGCCGAGCCCGCCCGAGGTCATCCAGTGGCGGGGCTTGTCGAATTTGAAGAACTGCGCCGCCCACATCTGATGCTGGCCGACCTCGGTCGTGATGTAGGGGTCGCGCCCCTGGGTTAGGGCGTAGAGCCGCTCCAGCGCGTATTGCGGTTTGATCAGATCGGCGCGCGTCTTGTCGTAGCGCAGGCAATCGCGTGCGCGCCACAGATCGATCTGGCGCCACCACGTCTTGCGAGCCGCCGCATCCGCTCCATGGCGGTTCCCGGGCGCCGCCTTCTTCCAGGCTGCGAGGAGTGCGCCCAGCACCTCGGCGCAATCGCCGATCAGCGGCACGTCGACCGGTACGTTCTTGTTGATCGACGAGGGATCGATGTCGATGTGGATTTTTTTCGAGCCCGGAGAAAAGGCGTTGAGCCTTCCGGTCACCCGGTCGTCGAAGCGCGATCCGACCGCGATCATCAGATCACAGTCGTGCATCGCCATGTTCGATTCGTACATGCCGTGCATGCCGAGCATGCCGAGAAAATGCGGGTCGCTCGCCGGGAACGCGCCGAGCCCCATCAAGGTCAGCGTGCACGGCGCATCGACGGCGCGCACGAGCTCGGTAAACCGCGCGCAGGCCTCGAGCCCGGAATTGATGAGGCCGCCACCGCCGTAAAACAGCGGCCGCCTGGCCCGGGCGATCAGCGCCACCGCCTCGGCGACCCGTGCCGGGTCGGCGTCCAGTTGCGGGCGATAGCTCTTGTGTAAAGGCTGTTCTGGCCCGCTATAGGGCCCAAGCGCGAAGAGGATGTCCTTGGGCAGATCGACGACCACCGGCCCCGGGCGCCCGCTTTTGGCGACATAGAACGCCTCGTGCATCGTGCGGGCGAGGTCGGAGACATCCTTGACCAGGTAATTGTGCTTGGTGCACGGCCGGGTGATGCCGGTGGTGTCGGCTTCCTGGAAGGCGTCGTTGCCGATCAGATGGGTCGGCACCTGGCCCGTCAGGCAGACGATCGGCACCGAATCCATCAAGGCATCGGTGAGCCCGGTCCCCGCGTTGGTCGCCCCCGGGCCGCTCGTTACCAGCACCACCCCGACCCGCCCGGTCGATCTGGCGTAGCCCTCGGCGGCATGGACCGCGCCCCCTTCCTGGCGCACCAGGATGTGGCGCAGCGCATTCTGCTTGAACAAGGAATCGTAGATCGGCAGGACCGCGCCGCCGGGATAGCCGAATACGACATCGACGCCCTGATCGACGAGCGACTTGATGACGATATCCGCTCCGCTGATCGGCTCGGCCGACATGACCTTCTCCCTAACCCATGGCACAGAATAACACGCGCCGGCAGGGCCGGCGCGATGGCCGCACGGTACCAGCTATCGTCACCGGGTCAATAGCAAATGATCAATAAAATGGCGTGAGCAGTGCAAAAAACTTTCCGAATATTGCTCAACGCAGGTCAGGTCTGCGTCGAGCTGATGGCGAAACCAGGTCATTTGCCGCTTGGCGTAGCGCCGGGTCGCCATCTGCGCGGCCGCAATGGCCTCGGGCAGGGTCAATTCGCCGCGCAGGTGGCGCATCAGCTCGGGCACACCAACGGCCTTCATCGCCGGCAGGCCGGGATCAAGCCCGCGCGCCTTCAGCGCCCGCGCCTCTTCTATGCCACCGGCGGCGATCATCGCCGCGAACCGGGCGTCGCAAGCGGCATAGAGGGCGGCGCGCGGCGGCATCAGCAGGAGGGTCGCGAAACGGTACGGCGCGGGGGGCGGCGAGCGGCGCTGCCATGCGGCAATCGGAACGCCGGTGGCGCGCACCACCTCGTAAGCGCGGGTGAGCCGGGTTCGATCGCCCGGCGGAAAACGAGAAGCGGCGATGGGGTCGAGCGCCGCCAAGGTATCGCGAAACGCGGCGCCGCCAAGGCGCCGGCACAACTCCACCGCTTCGGCACGGATGTCCGGCGAGATCTCCGGCACCGGCGCCAGCCCCTGCGTCAGCGCGCGGAGATACAGCCCGGTGCCGCCGACGACGACCGGCAGCCGGCCGGCGTCGACCGCAGCGGCGATTTCCGTCAACGCCAACTCGCGCCAGCGCGCTACCGAGAAACGCTCGGCAGCGTCGAGGAAGCCGTAACGCCGGTGCGGCGCGCGCGCCTCGGCCGCCGCGTCGGGCCGCGCCGACAAAATCTTGAGGTCGCGGTAGATCTGCTGGCTATCGGCATTGACGATCGTGCCGCCATAGCTCTCGGCGAGATCGAGCGCCAAACTCGATTTGCCGCTGGCGGTCGGCCCGGCGATGATGACGGCGGCAGGCTGGATCGACTGCATTGCGTCCTTCGAGACAGCCGCTTCGCGGCTTCCTCAGGATGACGACTTTCTTTATGCCATCAACAACATCCGTCATCCTGAGGAGCGCCACTAGGCGCTTGTCGAAGGACTCACAGCGCCAATGCAGCAGATCACCACACTGATCGCCGGGCCTGGCGCCGAGGCTGTGCTACGCGCTTCGGTTGCCGGGTTCGCTGCCGATTGGCTGGGTACCGGCGCCTGCGACCTCCTGGGCACGGACGAAGCGGGCGTGCGAGCGGCCATCGCCGACAAGCCAATCGACATCGTGACACAGTCCGAGGAGGGCCGCCGCAAGCGGCTGCTGGTCGCCGACTTCGAGTCGACGATCATCGAGAACGAGATGCTCGAGGAGCTGGCCGATTTTCTCGGCATTCGCGCGCATGTCGCCGAGATAACAAGGCGGGCGATGAATGGCGAGATCGATTTCGTCGGCGC
>DASYZD010000393.1:0-5373 GCA_035946655.1 Allostellaceae bacterium
ATAATGCCCCCGGTCCCTCGCGCCTCGAAGCGCGCCTCAGGCGCGAACTGCGGGGCGAGGTCATGTTCGATCCCTTCAGCCGCGGCCGCTATTCGACCGATGCCTCGATCTATCAGATCGCGCCCCTCGGCGTCGCGGTGCCGCGGGACAAGGCGGATGTCGCGGCGGCCTTGGGGATCGCCCGCGAGGAGGGGGTGCCGGTGTTGCCGCGCGGCGGCGGCACCTCGCAATGCGGCCAGACCGTCGCCCGCGCCCTCGTTCTGGATTGCAGCAAATACATGGACGGGGCCGTCGCCCTCGACGTCGAGGCGCGGCGCGTGCGGGTCCAGCCCGGGGTGGTGCTGGAGCGGCTCAACGCCTCCCTGCGCCGGCATAAGCTGTTCTATCCTGTCGACGTCTCGACCGGCGACCGCGCGACGATCGGCGGGATGACCGCGAACAACAGCTGCGGTGCGCGCTCGCTGCGCTACGGCAACATGGTGCACAACGTGCGAGCGATCGACGCGATCCTGGCTGACGGGACCGAAGCGCGTTTCGCCGCGCTGCCCGGCAATTTCGACGACGAAGCGGGGCCCGAGCGCTATCGCGATCTCGCGCGCGCGATGCGTGCGCTGCACCGCCGCGAGGCGGACGAGATCGAACGCCGCTTCCCCAAAGTGCAGCGCCGGGTCGGCGGCTACAACATCGACATGATCAGTGATGAGGGCCACAACATGGCCCATCTGCTCGTCGGCTCGGAAGGCACCCTCGCCTTCTTCACCGAGATCGAATTGGATCTCCAGCCGCTTCCCCCGCACCGGGTCCTCGGCATTTGCCACTTCCCGAGCTTTTATAAGGCGATGGAGGCGGCTCAGCACATCGTCAAACTGGGCCCCGCCGCAGTCGAGCTGGTCGACCGCACGATGATCGAATTGGCCCGCGACAATGCGGTCTTCCGCCCGGTCGTCGAGCGTTTTGTCGAGGGCGACCCGGACGCGATCCTCCTGTGCGAATTCGCCGGCGAGGATGCCGACGACAACCTCCGCCGCCTCAAACAGCTGGTCGAGCTGATGGGCGATCTCGGCTTCCCCGGCGCCGTCATCGAGGCGACCGACCCCGCGTTCCAGAGCGCGGTGTGGAACGTGAGGAAGGAAGGCCTCAACATCATGATGTCGATGAAGGGCGACGGCAAGCCGGTCTCGTTCATCGAGGATTGCGCGGTCGGGCTCGAGGATCTGGCGGAATACACCGACCGCTTGACGCGCGTCTTCGAAAAGCACGGCACCGTCGGCACCTGGTACGCGCATGCCTCGGTCGGCTGCCTCCATGTCCGCCCGGTGCTGAATTTGAAGCAGGAGCTCGGCGCCCGGCAGATGCGCGCGATCGCCGAAGAAGCCTTTGCGATGGTGCGCGAATACAAGGGCTCGCATTCCGGCGAGCACGGCGATGGCCTCGTGCGTTCCGAGCATCACGAGGCGATGTTCGGGCCGCGCATCATCAAGGCCTTCGAGGAAGTCAAGGACACCTTCGATCCCTCGAGCCTCTTCAACCCCGGCAAGATCGTCCGCCCGTCGAAGATGGACGACCGCAGCCTCTTCCGCTTCATGCCCGGCTACCGGCAGCTGCCGCTCGACGCCGCGCTCGACTGGTCGGAATGGGGCAGCTTCGCCAGCGCGGTCGAGATGTGCAACAACAACGGCGCCTGCCGGAAATCCGACCCCGGGGTCATGTGCCCGTCATACCGCGCCACCGGCGACGAGCAGCATCTGACGCGCGGCCGCGCCAACACGCTGCGCCTTGCGCTCTCCGGTCAGCTGGGGCCGGACGCGTTGGTGTCGGAGGAGATGCGCGAGACGATGGCGCTGTGCGTCTCGTGCAAGGGTTGCCGCCGCGAATGCCCGACCGGGGTCGACATGGCGCGGATGAAGATCGAGTTCCTGCATCACTACCGCGAGCGCCACGGGCTGCGGGCGCGCGACCGGCTCGTCGCCTATCTGCCGCGCTGGGCACCCTATGCCGCGCCGCTCGCCCCCATCCTTAATCTGCGCAACCGGGTTCCGGCTGTGGCGGCGCTCGGCGAATGGCTGTTGGGTTTGAGCGCGCGCCGCCAGCTGCCCGAATGGGCATCGCCCCCGTATCGCGGCAGCGCCAATACCAGGCTCTTCGGCGGGCGCAACGTCATGTTGCTGGTCGACACCTTCAACCGCTATTTCGAGCCGGAGAACGCCCATGCCGCCGAGCGCATCCTGACCCGCGCCGGCTATCGCGTCTCGACGCCCGAGCCGGCGGTTGGCCGGCCGTTATGCTGCGGCCGCACCTTCCTCGCCGCCGGGCTCATTGACGAAGCCAAAAAGGAGGCGCGGCGCATGCTCGACGCGCTCGCCCCGGCGCTTGCGGTAGGGATGCCGGTGATCGGCCTCGAACCCGCCTGCCTTCTCACCCTGCGCGACGAATTCCCGGCGATCCTGCCGGGCGCAGCGACCAATGAACTCGCCGCCCACGCCCAGCTCTTCGAGGAATTCGCCGCCAGTGAAACGGCGGCCGGCCGGTTCGACCTGCCGCTCAGGGCGATGCCGGGCCGGACCGCGCTTTTGCACGGCCATTGCCACCAGAAGGCCTTCGGCACCGCCGCTGCGGCGGCCGAGGCGCTACGGCTGAGCCCGGAACTCGCGGTCGAGACCTTCGATTCGACCTGCTGCGGCATGGCCGGCGCGTTCGGTCTCGAATCCGAGCATTACGAAGTCTCGATGAAGATCGGTGAATTGGGGGTCCTGCCGCGGGTGCGCGCAGCCGCGCCCGAGACGCTGATCGCCGCCTGCGGCACCAGCTGCCGGCACCAAATTGCAGAGGGCGCCGGGCGCGAGGCCCGTCACATCGTGCGCATCCTGGATGAGGCGTCGGCGCCGAGATCCTGAGGCGGGTGAAGTCGTGCGCGCGACGCGGCTCAATAAGCCTTTCCTGGCGGGTAGGTCGGGTATTTCGGCAATGCCGGGTCCATGTGATCCCACGGCTGGGCGCTCTTGACGAAGATGTCGGCGTCGGCGCGAAAGCTGCTTGGGTCGTCGAGGGTGCCGACGCGAAGGCCCACGAGATCGGGCCGGGTGGCGACCTGGACATAAAGCGGAGAGCCGCAGTCGCCGCAGAAGGCACGGGTGATTTCGTTGCCGGCGTCCGATTTGGATACATAGCGCTTTGGCGTGCCCTGGGTGATGCGGAAGCGGGCAGAGGCCACGCGCATCGCCGCGATATAGGCGGTGCCGCTCGAGCGCTGGCAGTCGCGGCAGTGGCAGTGCAGCGAAAACACCGGCTCGCCGGCCGATTCGTAACGCACCGCGCCGCACAGGCACCCGCCGGTCCTGACCGCTGCCATCTCCGCCTCACTCGCTGTGATCCGCCGGCGCGAGATTGCTTCGTCGCTGCGCTCCGCGCAATGACGGTCATTTTGTTGTCATTGCGAGCGAAGCGAAGCAATCTCGATCAAGGCGGAGGATTGTCGGGAGCGCAGGCCGATGTCGAGCGTAGCGGATGGATCGGAACGGATGCCGCTCGCCGGCCTCGTCGTCATCGATTTCGGCCAGATCTTTCAGGGGCCCTATGCGAGCCTCTTATTGGCCAAGGCCGGGGCCGATGTGATCAAGATCGAGCCGCTCCAGGGCGAGCCGCTGCGCCGCCGCGCCCTGCCGGGCAAGAGCGCCACCCTTCCCTTCGCGATGCTCAACCAGAACAAGCGCGCGGTCACCCTCAACCTGAAGCACCCGCGCGGTCGCGAACTCCTCTTCCGGATGGTGCGGCGCGCCGATGTCCTTCTGGAAAACTTCTCGCCCGGCACGATGGACGATCTCGGTGTCGGCTGGAGCGTCCTCCACGACATCAACCCGCGCCTCATCTACGCCACCGGCACCGGGTTTGGCATCAGCGGGCCCGATCGCGACAATCTGGCGATGGATCTGACGATCCAGGCGGCTTCAGGCATCATGAGCGTCACCGGCGCCCCCGACGGGCCGCCGATGAAGGCGGGGCCGACCCTCGTCGACTTCATGGGCGGCATCCACCTCTACGGTGCGATCCTGACCGCGCTTTACGAGCGCGACCGCAGTGGCGAAGGCCGCCTCGTCGAGGTGGCGATGCAGGAGACGGTCTATTCGAGCCTCGCGGCGAGCTTTGAATATACCCATCGCACCGGCCGGCCGCCGCCGCGCACCGGCAATCGCCAGGCCGGGCTGTCGAGTACGCCCTACAACGTCTACCCCGCCGCCGATGGCCATGTTGCGATCCACATCGTCACCGAGGGGCATTGGCACAACCTCTTAAAGGCGATGGGGCGCGAGGAACTGGCCGACGATCCGCGGTTCAGGACCAATAGCGATCGCGTTGCCCATATGGACGAGACCGACGACATCGTCGCCGCGTGGACCCGGACGCTCCCGAAAATGGAAGTCTTCGCCCGCACCAAGGCGCTGCGGGTGCCGTGCGCGCCGGTGCGCACCGCGCCCGAAGTGATGGCCGACCTTCACATGCACGAGCGCGGCATGCTCGAAGAGATCGACCACCCCGAATTAGGGCGGATCACCGTGCCGACGACGCCGTTGCGCCTCCACGGGGTCGGCAAGGCGCCAGCAGGCCCGAGCCCGCTTGTCGGCCAGCACAATGCCGAGATTTATGGCGGCTGGCTCGGACTGTCGACTGGTGAGATCGCGGCATTGAAGGACGAGGGCGTGATTTAGCCCCCACCCTCCCACGGCTTCGCCGCGGGAGGGTGGGGGCTAAGGAAATAGGAGATACCCTGTGGAAACCGTCGGTCTGGGCTTTTTCTTCGAGGATTTGCCGGTCGGCCGGCGGTTCAAGACGATCGGTCGCACCGTGACCGAAGCCGACATCACCAATTTCGTCAACGCTACCGGCATGGTCGAGGTACTGTTCACCAATACCGAGTTTCTTGCCCATGAAAGCGACATCAAGGGGCGCCTCGCGCCGGGTGCCCTGGTTTATTGCTTTGCCGAGGGGCTCCTCGTTCAGGCGACGATGCAGCACACCGGGTTGGCCTTTCTCCATATGGAGCTGACGGTCGAGCACCCGGTTGTGGCCGGCGACACGATCCATGCCGAATGCGAGGTGATCGAGGCGCGCCCCTCGAAGAGCCGCCCCGGTCGCGGCCTCGTCCGCACCCGGGTGCGCGTCAAAAAGCAGGACGGCACGACCGCGCTCACCTACACGCCGTTGCGCCTGGTGAAGGGCCGCGCGGCCGACGCCGAGAATCCTGCCGGCTAACCAGACGGTGTTCCGCCGACAATCCCGGTGAGGGCCAAGACTCTGTTGTAGAAGTCTTGGTATTCTTCGCCGGTCCCGGCATCGATCTGGGATAGCCGGTAAAACCGGTCCGTCGACGGGCTCTCC
>DASYZD010000394.1:0-7530 GCA_035946655.1 Allostellaceae bacterium
ATCGGCCGCCGGCTCGACGATCCGCAAGCCGCCGGCAATATTGAGATAGATGTCGTTGGCGCCGACCGAGAGGCCGCAGCGCGCATCGAGGACCGCGGTGATCATGGCGAGGCGCGTCGCATCCCAGCCGACGACCGCGCGGCGCGGCGTGCCTAAGAGCGAGGGCGCGACCAGCGCCTGCACTTCTACCAGCAGTGGGCGGGTCCCCTCGATCCCAGCGAACACCGCCGCGCCGGCGCTCTTGCCGGCGTCCTCGCCCCCCTCCTCGCCAGCGGTCGCGTGGTCCGCCAGAAATAGCGCCGAGGGGTTCGGCACCTCGACGAGGCCGCGGTCGCTCATCTCGAAGACGCCGATCTCGTCGGTCGCCCCAAAGCGGTTCTTGACCGCCCGCAGGATGCGGAACTGGTGGCCGCGCTCGCCCTCGAAATAGAGCACGGTATCGACCATGTGCTCCAACACGCGGGGCCCCGCGATCAGCCCCTCCTTGGTGACGTGGCCAACGAGGACGACGATGAGGCCGCGGCGCTTGGCCAGCCCGATAAGCTCCTGGGCGGCGCCGCGCACTTGGCTGACCGTGCCCGGCGCGCTGTCCAGCGTGTCGAGATACATCGTCTGGATCGAATCGATGACGACGAGATCGGGCGCCCGTTGATCGTCGAGCGCGGCCATGATGTCGCGCACGCTGGCCGCCGCGGCGAGACGCACCGGGGTGTCGGCAACGCCGAGCCGCTCGGCGCGCAGCCGAACCTGGTCGATCGCTTCTTCGCCGGTGATGTAGGCAGCCTCGGTCCCGCCGGCGGCAAGGCGGGCGGCGGCTTGCAGCAGCAGCGTCGATTTGCCGATGCCGGGATCGCCGCCAACCAGGATCGTGGAGCCCGCGACGAGCCCGCCGCCGCACACCCGGTCGAACTCGGCAATCCCGGTCAGAAGGCGCGGCGGTCCGGCGGTTTCGCCGCGCAGCGCCACAAAGTCGAGATGTCTGCCCCGCCCGCCGGCGCCCAGCCCCTTCGGCGGGATGGCGCGCGGCAGTTCCTCGACGAGGCTGTTCCAGGCGCCGCAGGATTCGCAGCGGCCGGTCCATTTCGGCGCCAGCGAACCGCATTCCTGGCAGGCAAAGCGCGCCTGGGTCTTAGACATTTACCGGCCCCTCACCCCAACCCACTCTCCGCATGCGGGGAGAGGAAGGGACCCGCGCCACAGGCGTGGGAGGGAGGGTGAGGGTCCAGATCCCGCTCAGCCGGGATGACACCGCGCAGGTCATGCCGCCCGCACCTCCATCTGGATCGGCCCCTCGGCGCGGCCATGGACGAACTGGTCGACAAACGGGTTGTCGGTCTGATCGATCTCGGCCGTCGGCCCTTGCCAGATGATCCGTCCCTTGTGCAGCATCGCGATCTTATCGGCAATCTTGCGCGCGCTCGTCATGTCGTGGGTGATCGAGATCGCGGTGACGCCGAGCCCCTGCACCAGATCGACGATCAGGCGGTTGATGACATCGGCCATGATCGGGTCGAGCCCGGTCGTCGGCTCGTCGAAAAACAGGATCTCCGGTTCGGCTGCGATCGCGCGGGCGAGCGCCACCCGCTTCTGCATCCCGCCCGACAGCTCGGAGGGGTGGAGCTCGCCGACTTCGGCCCCGAGGCCCACCGCGGCCAGCTTTGTCAGCGCGATCGCGTGCGCCTGTTGCCGCGGCATGCCGCGCCCCTGGATCAGCCCGAACGCGACATTCTCCCATACGCGCAGCGAATCGAATAGCGCGCTCCCTTGGAACAGCATGCCAAAGCGGCGCATCAGGGTTTCGCGCGCGGCGCGGCCGATGCCGATCGTCTCCTCGCCGCCGATGCGTACCGACCCGGCTTCGGGGCGCATCAGCCCGAGGATGCACTTGATCAGGACCGATTTTCCGGTTCCCGAGCCGCCGATGATGACGAGGCTCTCGCCGGCGGCGACATCGATCATGACCCCGTCGAGCACGCGCTTGGGCCCAAAGGATTTTTCCAGCCCGCTGACGGCGATCTTCGGGACCGGGGCCTTCGGGACCGGGGCGCTGTCGCCGCTGATCACGTGAAAAATGCCTGGGTCAGGAAATAATCCGACAAGAGGATCAGGATCGAGGCCGACACCACCGCGTAGGTTGTCGCCTGTCCCACCCCCTCGGCTCCGCCCTGCGAATAATAGCCCTGATAGCACCCCATCAGCGCGACAATGAAGCCGAAGACGGCGGCTTTTACCAGTCCGGAGACGACGTCCATCGTTGCCAGATACTGCTCGGTCTGAGTGAGAAAGCTCGCCGGATTGAAATTGAGCTTGTAGGTGCCGACGAGAAAGCCGCCAAAGACGCCGATGATGTCGGCGACCAGAACCAGCGCGGGCAGCGTCACGAGCCCGGCGAGCAACCGCGGCAGCACCAGATAGCGCAAGGGGTCGGTCGACAGCGTCGATAGCGCGTCGAGCTGGTCGGTGACGCGCATCGTCCCGATCTCGGCCGCCATCGCGGCCCCGACCCGACCGGCCACCATCAGCCCGGCGATGACCGGACCCAGTTCGCGCGTCACCGACAGGACGACCACCGTCGCGATCGCACCCTCGGCGTTGAAGCGCGCAAATCCGGTATAGGATTGCAGCGCCAAGACCATCCCGGTGAAGAGCGCGGTCAGCCCCACAACCGGCAGCGAAAAATAGCCGACATAGACGATCTGGCGCAGGATGATGCGGGGATAGTAGGGCGGGGTCAGCCCGGTGCCGAGCGCCTGTCCCGCGAACATCGCCAGCCGTCCGGCCGCGGCGAGAAAGGCGAGGAAGGCCGCGCCGATCGACGCGATAAAGGCAATCATTCCGAGAGCGGTGCCGCGGAGGACTCGCGATAGACGCGGTGATAGCGCGAACCGAGTGCGCAGAGGATCTCGTAGCCGATCGTTCCGGCGTCGGCGGCCGCGTCGTCCACCCCATATTGGGCGCCCAAGAGCTCGATCGTCGCACCGGGATGCGCCAGCTCCGGGGCCACCGCCGAGACGTCGAATGTGACAAGATCCATCGAGACCCGGCCAAGAACGGGAACGCGCGCGCCGGCGAGATAGCCGCAGCCGCGATGGCTCAGCGAGCGCAGCCAGCCATCGCCATAGCCGACCGCCACGGTCGCGGCGCGGCCCGGCGTCTTCATGACATGGGCGGCACCGTAGCCAACCGACTCACCGCTGTCAATTTGGCGGACCTGCACGATTTTGGCGCGCAGCCGGAGGATTTGGCGCAGCGGATTGGGGCGGCCCGGAACCGGGTTGACGCCAAAGAGGGCGGCGCCCGGGCGCACCAGATCGAAATGATAGGACGGGCCGAGAAAGATCCCCGAGGATGCGGCAAGGCCCGCCGGCACCCCGGGCAGTTGCGCAGCAGCGGCAGCGAATCGGGCGCGCTGGCGTTCGTTGAGCGGGTGGTCGAGACGGTCGGCGCAGGCGAGGTGGCTGATCACCGCGCGCCAGGCGATCCGGGGTGGGGCGTCCAACAGCGCCATGAACTCTTTCACCGACAACCCCAGCCGGGACAACCCCGTGTCGACATGCAGGATCGCGACGGCGGAGGTTGCGGACGCAACGCCGTGCGCCCTTCGAGACGGCCGCTGCGCGACCTCCTCAGGATTAGGAGGTTCTGTGAATGCCGTCTCTGATTGTTCGTCATCCTGAGGAGCGCCCCGGAGGGGTGCGTCTCGAAGGACGCGCGGCGCTAGTGCGGCCCACTCGGCGATCTGGCCCGGCTCGTTCAACACCGGGGTGAGGCCGTACTCGGCGAATTCGTCGGCCGTTCCCGGCAAGGGACCGTTGAAGACGGCGATCTCCGGCGCCCCGCCCAATCCCTGCCGCAAGGCGATCCCCTCGTCGAGGGTGGCGACGAAAAACATCCGGCACCCGGCGGTCAGGAGTGCGCGCGCCACCGGTACCGCACCCAGGCCATAGCCGTTCGCCTTAACGACGGCGGTGCACAGCGCCGGAGCGGCGTGCCGCGCGAGCAGCCGCCAGTTCTCGACAATTCCGGCGAGATCGATGTCGAGAACCGCGCCGGCGCGGGCCGCCGCCGGGTCGGAGGCCATGCTCAGCGACCTCCCGTCGATCGGCCTGACCGGGCGGCCGGGGTGCGGTTGCTCAGGCGAGGGCGGGCCGCGCGTCGCGGAACGGGGTTGCTTTTTCAAATGCGTCGGCGACCCGCAACACCGTCGCCTCGGCGAACGGCTTCCCGACCAGCTGGATCGCGACCGGCAGCCCGCCGGCGCCGAACCCCGCACACACCGTGATCGCCGGGTAGCCGGCGACGTTGAAGGGAATGGTAAAGCTCGGCGCGGCAAAACTGTCCCACGCCGGCACTTCGTCGATCTTCGGCGCTTCGGCGGTCTGCGACGCCGTCAGCACGATATCGAGCCCGGCCATCGCGGCCTTGAGTTCGGCGCGCAACTCGCGCCGCCGGCGTACCGCCTGGACATAATCGACCCCGGAAACGAGCGCACCGAGCATCAGCCGGCGCTGCACCCGTTCGCTGAAATCGCGCAGCCGGGTGCGCGCCCATTCCTCATAGGCAGCGGCGCGCTCGGTCATCGAGATCAGCGAGCCGCAAGCCCCCCAATCCTGTAAGGGGGACACTTGAACCTCGCGGATCTCGGCGCCGAGCCCGCGAAATGTGGCGATCGCCGCGTCGATCCCGGCGCGGACGCCGTCGGATACCTTGTAGTCGACCTCGTGGAAATGATGGACCACGCCGATCCTCATCCCCTTGATCCCGCGCCCGAGTGCTTGGGTGTAGTCGGGGACGGGCCGATCGGCGCTCGCCGGGTCGCGCGGGTCGTGGCCGGCCAGCGCCTGCAGCATCAGCGCGCAGTCCTCGGCCGTCCACGCCATCGGGCCGATATGGTCGAGGCTGAAAGCGGCTGGCGCCACGCCGGCGCGGCTGACGAGGCCGTAGGTCGGCTTCAACCCGGCGATGCCACAGAGCGCCGCCGGCCCCCGGATCGAGCCGCCGGTGTCGGTGCCGATGCCGCCGAGGATCAGCCCGGCGGCGACTCCGGCCCCGGTGCCGCTGCTGCTGCCGGCGGTGAAATGCCCGGTGTCCCACGGGTTGCGCGCCGGCGGCCGGGGCAGATCGAACGAGGGGCCGCCATCGGCGAATTCATGCGTCTGCGTCTTGCCGATCAACACGGTGCCGGCGGCGGCAAGGAGCTCGGCGCAGGTGGCGTCGCTGTCGGGAATGTTGTCCTGCAGGATCTTCGAGCCGCAGGTCGTCGGGATCCCCTTGGTATCGACGATGTCCTTGAGCCCGATCGGAATGCCGTGCAGGGGCCCCTTGGGGCCGCCGGCCATGATCGCCGCTTCGGCGAGGCGCGCCTCGGCCAGCGCCCGCCCCTCGGTCAGATGGACAAAGGCGTGCAGCCGATTATCAAGGGCATGCACGCGCTCGAGGCAGGCCTGGGTCAATTCGACCGGAGAGAGTTTCCGGGCGGCGATCAGCCGCGCCGCCTCGGCGATCGTCGGGATGGCGTCGGTCATGCCACATCACCCTCTAGGTCCGCTGGGGTGAAGTTGAAGACATGCGCGAGCTCGGCCATCCGGCCGCGCGGCCGGCGCACGCGCTCGGCCATCCGGGCGATGTTGGGATAGACCTCTTTCAACTCGGCCTTTTCGGCGCCGGTTATGTCGAGGCCGGCGCGCCGCAGCAGAAAGTCGAGCGCCTGGTCGGTGATATCGGCTGGCATGATCGGGTCTCCCCTGGCGGCTGTCTCGATCGCCTACAATACCTCCCGACGCAAGCCCGCCGCCAGTCTTGTCGTGTCCAATCAACAGACCGCCGAGGCAAAGCGCACCACCGCGATCGGCGGCAGCCGCGCCTCGACCATCGCCCAGGAATCGCCCGAATCCTCGGAGATCCACAACCCGCCGCTGGTCGAGCCGAACGCGAGCCGCTCGCCCGTCTCGTCGACGCTGAGCGCATGGCGCCATACCAGGTCATAGGCGTGCCGTTGCGGGAGGCCGCGGGTCAGCACCGTGAAGCTGCGGCCGCCGTCGGTTGTGCGCGCGACGACAATTTTGGCGTCGACCGGGATCCGCCGCTCGTCCTTGGCCGCCGGCACGAACCAGGCGGTATCCGGGTCGCGCGGATGCGCGGCGACCGCAAAGCCGAATTTCGCCGGGCGGACCGCGGTCAGTTCATACCAGTTGGCGCCGCCGTCCTCGGAGCGGAAGACGCCGTTGTGG
This sequence comes from Allostellaceae bacterium, assembly GCA_035946655.1. Classification (GTDB taxonomy): domain Bacteria; phylum Pseudomonadota; class Alphaproteobacteria; order ATCC43930; family CGMCC-115725; genus DATARH01. The sequence goes on from DASYZD010000394.1 coordinate 6,231, forward strand.
TGCTGGCACCAGACGATGTCGGGATCGGCGCGGCAGTGCGCGAGGCGGTGGATGTCCTGCACGATCGGTTCGCCGCGCTGCTCCGGCGGCATGTATTCGGCGTACATTCCGCGGTTGATGTTGCGCCACGAGGCGCCAGCATCGGCGCTGGCCCACACCCCCGCGGTCGAGACGCCGATGCGGATCTCGGAGGGATTGCGCGGGTCGACCAGCACCGAGCTGATGCCGGGCTGCTCGCCGCCGGCGACGCCCGCCCATTGCCGGCGCTCGGGCATATGCCACAGCGCCTCGTTGAGCGCCCAGGACTGGCCGCCGTCGTCGGAGCGAAAGAGCCCGCCCGGCATCGTCCCGGCCCACAGCCGCCCCTCGACGCCGCCCGGTTCGAGCGCCCAGATCCGGCCGAGCGACCAGGGATGGGGGTCGTCGGCGTTGCCCTCCGGCTTCGGCGGAAACGCCGGGACCCCGATTTCGCGCCAAGCCGCCGCCCTGGTCTTCGACTTTGGGTCGCGCCGCCACAGCTTGGCGCCAAAGTGGCCGAGATCGAGCGCCGCGCAAACCGCGCCGTCGCCCTCGGCCAGCACCGCCGACACCGGATCGCCGAGAAAATGCGCATCGACGATTTCCCAACCACCCTCACGCCGTGCCAGTTCAAAGAGGCCCTTGCGGGTCCCGATATGGAGTTCGTCCGACATCCCCGCCTCCCTCAGCCCCCGGTCAACGCCTGGAACACGTAAATCTCGTCGTCCGCGCCGAGCCGATCGCCCAGCCGCACGCGATCCCTCGCCGGTTGGCCGTTGATGTAGACCGCGACGTGGCGGCGCAGCGCCCCCTGATCGTCGAGCACATAGCCGCGCAGCGCCGGGCGCGCGGTAAACACGGCGGTCAGCGCCTCGCCAAGCGTCGCCCCCTCGACCGCGGCGCTGGGCGCCTCGAGGAAGCGCTGCAACTGGCGCGTGAAGACAATCGTCGGCAAGGCGCTCAGCCTTTCTCCGTGTCGAGCGTCGGCAGCCGGTAACGGTCCGCCGGATCGTCCCAGCCCTTGAAATTGGGCCGGCGCCTCTCGGCGAACGCGGCGCGCGACTCGATGAGGTCGCTCTTGGCGCCGTGCTCGTGGAGCGCCGCCGCCAGCCGCCCCATCTCCGGCGCCGGCCGGGGACGCATCTGCCGCATCATGTGTACTGTGTTGACGCGCGAGGCCGGCGGCAGCGTCAGCAAATGCTCGGCCATCGTCAAGGCCGCCGGGATCAACTGGTCGGGCTCAACCAGCCGGTTGAGGAAGCCGAGCTCGTAAAACCGCTCG
>DASYZD010000395.1:0-7837 GCA_035946655.1 Allostellaceae bacterium
GGGCAGACCGACCGCATCCAGTACGGCATCGGCGCGCATGCCTCGCGCGCTTCGGTGATGACCGGCGGGGCGACGCACGCTGCTGCGCTCAAACTGCGCGAGAAGGCCCTGGAGATGGCCTCCGAACTGTTGCAGGCCAGGCCCGACGAACTCGACATCGTCGACGGCGTCGTCGTCCATCGCGACCGTCCGGAGGGCGCATCGGCCGGTCCGTCGATCACGCTCGGCGAGATCGCGCGACACCTTGCGCCAGATTCGCCCATGCTCGGCGAGCGTGACCCCGGGCTCACCGCCGAAGGCTGGTTCCGCGCCTCGCACATGACCTACCCCTACGGCGTGCAGATCGCGGTCGTGCGCGTCGATCGCGACACCGGCGGCGTCAAGATCGAGCGTTACCTGTGCGCATACGATATCGGTCGTGCGATCAACCCGATGCTGGTCGAGGGCCAGCTTGTCGGCGGGGTCGTGCAGGGGCTGGGCGGCGCGCTCTCGGAAGAATTTCGCTATGACGAGCAGGGCGAGCCGTTGAGCGTCACACTGGCCGATTACCGGATGCCGACGGCGCGCGAGACCCCGGCGATCGAGGTCATGATCACCGAAGATGCGCCGAGCCCCTTGAACCCGCTCGGCATCAAGAGCGCGGGCGAAGGCGGCATCACGCCGGTAGGCGCGGTCATCGCCTCGGCGATCGACGCGGCGATCGGCATCCCCGGCGCGATAACGCAACTCCCGGCCACCCCGCAACGCATCAAGGCGCTGCTGCGCGCCGCAAACTCCACGGTATCGGCGAGGGCGCGGGGCGCGCTATAATGGGCTGGTGAGAGGTAGGTAAGCGACAACACTTCGCAGGCCCTCAGCTCCTAGGGAGGATCACGTCATGGCGAATTACCGGGTCATATCATCGGACAATCACGTATTTGAGCCGCCGGAGCTATGGACGAGCAGAGCCAAGTCGGCGTTCAAGGAGCGGGTCCCACAGCTGGTCCGCGAGTATGACGGCGATTGGTGGTACTGCGATGGCCACCGGGTGATCGGGCTGAGCCCCGGGGCGCAGACCGGCATGCGGTTTGAGGAGCCCGAAAAGATGGTCCGCACCATGACTTTTGATAAAGTCCGGCGCGGCGGCTACGTTCCCGAGGAGCACCTCAAGGATATGGACGCCGATGGGGTGGATGTCAGCGTGGTCTATCCCACGGTCGGTCTGTTGCTGTACAGCGTGCCGGACACTGCGTTCCTGTCGGAAATTTTCCGCGGCTACAACGACTGGCTCGCCGAGTTCTCCGGCGCGGCGCCCAAGCGCCTGAAGGGCATCGCGATGATCAACGTCGACGATGTAGCGGAGGGCATCAAGGAATTGCAGCGCTGTGCCAGGATGGGGCTGGCCGGCGGCATGATCACCGTCTATCCCCCGGAGGGGAAGGGGTACGATCATCCGATGTATGAGCCCCTCTGGGCGGCGGCCCAGGATCTCGATATTCCGCTCGGCATGCACATCGCGACGAACCGGCCGGGTCCGGGGCAGGATTTTGGGCTTGAGGACCGCAACCGCGTCCGCAATTCGTTCCTCGCCAACGCCGACCACTGGGTGCGGATGTCTCTCGGCGACATGATCTTCAGCGGCGTCTTTGAGCGCTATCCAAAACTCATGGTGGGAACCGTCGAGCACGAGCTGTCGTGGATCCCGCACTTCCTCGACCGCATCGACTACACCTACACCCAGCGGGTCCAGCAGGAGCGCTATCGGTTCAAGGAGGCGATGCTGCCGAGCGACTATTTCCACCGCAACGTGTTTGCCGGCTTCCAGGAAGACGCCATGGGCATCCGCGACCGCCACATCATCGGGGTCGACAATCTCCTCTGGGGCTCGGATTACCCGCATGTCGAGTCCACCTTCCCCAGAAGCCGGCAGATCATCGAGGAGGTCCTGGGCGACTGCACCGACGAAGAGAAGGCCAAGATCGCCGGCGGCAATGCTGCCAGGATCTACCATCTCAACTAGGGTCCTGCGGTCCCCGTCGGGCCACGTGACGTTCCAAGCGCTGGGTTTCCCGGGGAGGGGGCCCAGCGCGCGCCGGCTTTTCGCCGCCGGTCAGTAGCCGCGCGCCGTCGCAAACGCGGTCGTCTCGACAAGCGCGCGGCGCAACGCCCCCGGCGCGAACGGCGCCAGCGCCTGCTCCGCCTCGACGGCATAGAAGCGCGCCCGCGTTAGCGTCTCGGCCAGCGCGCCGCGCCGCTCGAGGAGCCGGATCGCGCGATCGAGATCGCCTGGGCCCTGTTCGCCCGCTTCGAGCGTGCGCCGCCAGAAGGCACGCTCTTCCGCATCGCCCCGGGCAAACGCGATGACGATCGGCAGCGTGATCTTGCCGTCGCGGAAATCGTCGCCCACCGACTTGCCTAGCTCGCTCTGATGGGCCGAAAAATCCAGCATGTCGTCGATCAGCTGGTAGGCGATGCCAAGGTTGCGGCCGAAGCGCTCGAGCGCCTCCTCCTCGGCCGGCGAACGCTCGGCGATGACCGCGCCGAGCCGGCTCGCCGCGGCGAAGAGCGCGGCGGTTTTCGCCTCGACGATGTCGAGATAGGCCGCTTCGGTCGTCGTCGTGTCGTTGGCGGTGACCAACTGGGCGACCTCGCCCTCGGCAATCACCGCCGCGGCGTGCGCCAGGATCTCGAGGACGCGCAGCGATCCGTCCTCGACCATCAGCTCGAATGACCGGGCAAAGAGGAAATCCCCGACGAGGACCGCAGGCTTGTTGCCCCACACGGCATTGGCGGTGTCGCGACCGCGGCGCAAGTCGCTCGCGTCGACGACGTCGTCGTGCAGCAAAGTCGCCGTATGGATGAACTCGACCGCGGCGGCGAGGGCGATATGGCGGTCGCCCCGGTAGCCGCACAGATGCGCGGACGCCAGCGTCAGCATCGGGCGCAGGCGCTTGCCCCCGGCCGCGACGATGTGCCCGGCGAGCTGCGGGATCAGCGCCACCGGACTGTGCATGCGCGCCACAATAAGGGCATTGACGCGAGCGAGATCGGCACCAAGGAGCCGGAACAGCGGGTCGAGCGAGGGTTGCGACGATCCGAGGTTGCGATCGATGCTCGTCACCGGGGCTACCATTCTCCTCAGCTTGAGCGGTGCCGTCACGCGCGGGGACCACCCGGTTTCCCGAACTGCGTTGACGCGCCTCCCGGCGAGCGAGCATAGAATGGCCGGGCGAGTCAAGTGCGCCGGAGACGCTGGGCGCGGGCTGCGGGAGGCAACCGGGCGGGGGATGAAGGAGCTGTTGCGCACCAACGACGTCGTTCGCCTGTCCTGGGCTCAGGCGCGGCTCAAGGAGGCCGGCATCGATAGCCTTGTCCTCGATCATCATACCAGCCTTGTCGAAGGCAGCATCGGGGCGATCCCGCGCCGCCTGATGGTAGCCCGACAGGATCACCGCCGCGCGCGCGCGCTGATCGAGGCGGCGGAGGAGGAACTGCGCTGAGCGGGCCCGGGCCCGCCCCCGATCCCGCGCTGACCGAGGACACGCTCCTCGGCGGGCGCGTTCGGCTCAAACAGCCGGCCGATGGCGCGCGGGCCGCGATCGATCCGGTTTTTCTCGCCGCCGCGGTTCCCGCCGAGCCGCTCCAGCTGGTGCTCGATGTCGGCTGCGGTTCGGGCGCGGCGACCTTGTGCCTCGCCGCGAGGGTGCCGCAATGCCGCGTCATCGGCTTTGAATTGCAGCGCGACCTGGTGCGGCTGACCAGCGACAATGCCGCGCTCAACGCGATGAGCGCGCGCGTCTCGGCAGTCGCCGGCGACCTGTTGCAGCCGCCGCCGCGGCTCAGCCCCGGCATGTTCGACCATGTCATGGTGAACCCGCCCTTTATCGCAGAGGGGCGCGGCACCCCGGCGGCCAATCCGGCCAAGGCGCTGGCAACGATCGAAGCCGGCGCCAATCTCGCCGACTGGGTGCGATTTGCCTTGGCGATGGTGCGCGGCAAGGGCACCGTCACGTTTGTCTACCGCGCCGACCGGATCGACGCCTTGCTCGCGCAGCTATCCAGCCGCGCCGGCGAGATCACGATCTTCCCGCTCTGGCCAGCGGCGGGGCGGGCGGCAAGCCGCGTCCTGGTGCGGGCGAGAAAACAGGTCGCAACGCCGGCGCGCCTGTTACCCGGCCTCATCCTCCACGATGCCGACGGCCGGTTCACCGCCGTGGCGGACGCGGTGCTGCGCGACGCCGAGGCGCTGGTCCTGTAGGTCATTCCCGCGAACAATGCAGATCGAGGGAACCTAAGGCGGCTGTGAGCGTTCTGGGGAATGGCGCCGATTGTCGGCCGTTGTCGTTTCATAAACCAGTGCGGGCTGACGATAGGCTCGGCATTGGTTGGTTCGATTGGAGGACCGATATGACGATCATGCAAATCGCGAAACGAAGCGGGCGCGGGCTGGCCGCAGCGGTGGCGCTGGCCGCGGTGGTGTCGCTGAGCACGGCGCCAAACACCGCCTATGCCGGCGGGATCGGCACCGGGGCGGCGGTCGGCCTCGGCCTCGGCGCCTTTGCGCTCGGCGCGCTCAGCACCGGGGCTTACGCCTACCCGTACGGGTATGGCTACGGCTACTATCCGCAGACCGCCTACTATCCGCCGGCCGCGTACTATCCGCCGGCGCCCTATTATCCGGCGCCGCGGACCTGCTGGAATCCCTATTACCGGAACTATTACGCCTGCTAGGCCGGCAGCTGGAGCGTACGGGAAGCAGCCCGGCGGACGGCGCGAACGCCGTCCGCCGGGCTGGCTCTAGAGGTATTTCGCCGGGCGGATCATCGCGCGCCACATATGGGCGACCGCGCTGTTGTCGAAGCCCAGGCCTTCCCTGGGCTGACGGAAGTTGCGGCCGATCACGTCGGTAAACTCTTCCAGCTCGACCCTCACGTCGGGGTCGAACGAGTAGATGTCATGGACGGTGATCATCCGGCCTGACATGTACCATTTGTGGTTCTTCATCCGCTTGTAGTCTTCCGCGACATACTCGTCGGGTTGGTAATCGGCGCCGAACGTCTTGACGTAGGAGGCCGGGTATTCGTAGCCGACCGATTCGTCGGGATAGAAGCGCAGCACCTGGTGGGCGCGGATCGCCCAAGTCACTTCCTCATCGACATAGGGTTCGACCAGTTGCGCGCCCCAATAACCGTGGTCGCCGCGAATGAAGCCGATCGTCGAGATGTCGTGCAGAAGGCAGGCGAGCACCATCTTCTCCGAGAGCCCGCCCTTGACCGCGTGCCGCGCGCTTTGCAGCAGATGCGCAGCCGGCCCAAAGCGGTATTTGAAGAAATCGATGAGGGTCGGCTGCTTCGGCATCGCCGGCAGGCGCGGATCGTCGCCCATCAGGACGCGCGCCCGCGGGTTTTTCGCCATCAGCGCCGCAGCATTGGGCGCCGGGCTCATATCGGCGTCGGCCATGCTGTAGAGCCGCGACTTGATGACGATGTAGTCGAGCTCGTCGCTCATCTTCTGTTCGAGCGCGTCGGCCCGTTGGCTCAGCGTCATCGTGTCGTTCATCTTCAGATCCTCCCAGGCAGCGCCATCGCCCTAGCCTAACAGAGGGAGACTGGCGCGGTAATCCCTTTGGCGGCTCGGCGAATGCAAGGCGGGGCTGCGTTTTGCGACGCAGATGGCCGCGCTGGGGTCGCGCGACGTGAAGTCAGGCGGCGCGCACCGGCACGGCCGGCACGCTCGCCGCGCCGCCACCCGGGTGCGGTTCCTGCGGGGCGGGGGCCTGATTGCCGACCATGATCGCCTCGGCGATCTGGCGCGACAGATCGCCGAGGCCACCCGGCGAATGCGGCAGAAACACCGTGCTGGCGCGGCTTTGCGCCCCGATCGCGCGCAGCGTATCGAAATACTGGGTCAGGATCAGCGTTCGCATCGCCTCCTCGGGCGAGACGCCACCCTCCCTGATGTCGATCAGGGCGGCGACCGAGGTCTTGATCCCCTCGGCGATGGCGATGCGCTCGGCGGCGATGCCCTCGCCCTGCAGTTTCTTGCTCTCTTTTTCGGCTTCAGCCGCCTTGACGGTCTTGATCTTGACGGCTTCGCCCTGCTGCTCGGCAGCCTCGCGCAGGCGGCTGGCGGCGTTGATCTCGTTCATCGCCGCGCGCACCTTTTCGTCGGGCTGGATGTCGGTCACGGGCGACCCGTCGATATCGTAGCCATAGGCGTTGATCTTGGATTTCAACCCGGAGCTGACCGCGTCCTCGATATCGCTCTTTTTCTCGAACACGTGGTCGAGCGTCATCACCGGCACCTGGGCACGCACCGCGTCAAAGACATGCGCGGTGATCTGCTGCTCGGGGTTGGTCAGCTTGTAGAAGGCCTCGAACTCCTTGCCTTCGACGACGTGGTATTGGACCGAGACGACGACATCGACAAAGACGTTGTCCTGCGTCTTGGTCTCGATTTTGACGTTGAGCTGCTGGACCCGCATGCTGAGCCGCCCGGCCTGACGCTCGATCAGCGGGATTTTCCAGTTGAGACCGGCTCTCGCAATGCGGGAGAACCGCCCGAACCGCTCGACCATCGCCACCTGGGCCTGCTCGACCAGGAAAAAACTCCCGCCCACCAGGATCAGCGTCACGATCACCACCATCGTGAGGAGGATCACCAGTGTGACCGCATCCATCGGGGACCTCCCAGCCGGCAGGCGTGCGCCGGCTTTGCCATTGTAGCCTCGGTAGCGCCGGCGTCGAACGCGGCCGGTTGGCGCCTGCACTCTAACATGGACGCAAGCCCGGCGCGAATGTCGACCTCCGCGCGGGTGCTAGCGGCTGCCGGCCTGGGTTTTCGTCCAGGTGTCGCGCAACGAAATCGTGCGGTTGAAGACGAGCCGGCCGGGCGCTGAGTCGAGGTCGCGGCAGAAATACCCCTGGCGTTCGAACTGTACCGGCGCCTCGCTATTGCCGCCGGCAAGCCCCGGCTCGACCCATGCGCCCTCCAGAACCTCGCGCGAACGCGGACTGAGATCGGCCATCATATCGCCGTCGGCGCCGGGATCGGGGCGGGTGAACAGCGGATGGTAGAGCCGGATCTCGGCGGGGAGCGCATGGGCGGCCGAGACCCAATGGATCGTGCCGCGCACCTTGCGCCCGTCCGGGGCGTTGCCGCCGCGGGTCGTGGGATCGTAGGTGCAGCGCAGTTCGACGAGGTCGCCGCTCGCGTCCTTCACCACCTCGCGGCAGGTCACGAAATAGGCGTAGCGCAGCCGCACCTCGCGCCCCGGCGCCAGGCGGTGGAAGTTGCGCGGCGGGTCTTCGACGAAATCGTCGCGCTCGATCAGGAGTTCGCGCCCGAACGGGACACGCCGCGTGCCGGCGCCCGGATCGTCGGGATGGTTGACCGCGTCGAGTTCCTCGCTGCGCCCGGCCGGATAGTTCTCGATGACGAGCTTTAGCGGCCGCAGCACCGCCATCCGTCGCGGCGCCGTGCGGTTCAGCGTGTCGCGCACCGCGGCCTCGAAGATCGCGACATCGACGACGCTGTTGGCGCGCGCGACGCCGATCCGGCGGCAGAACTCGCGGATCGCCGCGGGCGGGATGCCGCGTCGGCGCAACCCGGCCAGGGTCGGCATGCGCGGGTCGTCCCAGCCGGCGACATGGCCCTCCTCGACGAGCCGGATCAAAAACCGCTTCGACAGCACCGTGTAGGCAAGGTTGAGGCGGGCAAACTCGTATTGCCGCGGCCGGGAGGGCGCCGGCAGATGCTCGATCAGCCAGTCGTAGAGCGGGCGATGGTCCTCGAATTCGAGCGTGCACAAGGAATGCGTGATGCCCTCGATCGCATCGGACTGGCCGTGCGCGAAATC
>DASYZD010000396.1:0-13688 GCA_035946655.1 Allostellaceae bacterium
CGCGGCGGCTCTTCGGTCTCATCGTCATTGCCACGCTCCCGGCGGTGGTGATTGGATTCACCCTGGAAAAGCTCGTTCGCGGCCTCTTTGCTTCCCCGCTCGTCGCTGCCCTGTTCCTGATCGCCAACGGCTTTCTGCTGCTGGTCGGCGACCGCATGCGCGACCGGGCATCGGAGGGCGGCCGTCAGCACCGCCTCAACGCCTTAGGTTGGCAGGGCGCGCTGGCGATCGGCGCGTGGCAGTGCACGGCCTTCATCCCCGGCATCTCGCGCTCGGGCGCGGCGATGGTCGGCGGGCTGTTCGCCGGCCTTCAACACGGCGAGGCGGCGCATTTCTCGTTCCTGATCGCCACCCCGATCATTGCCGGGGCGGCGGTGCTGGAGGTGCCAAAGCTGCTGGCGCTACCCGGCGGCGGGATCAGCGCGGTGGCGATCGCCGCCGGGATCGCCGCTGGCGTCACGGCCTATGCCAGCGTCGCCTTCCTGATGCGCTACTTCCGCCGCCACAATTTCGACGATGCTCTGGTCCCGTTCGCGATCTACTGCTGGGCGGCGGGCGCCGCCGCAGCGCTCGCTCTCGTGTTGCGCGGCTAGTCAGCGCGACTGGGTGAAGCCCTTGGCGCGCATGCAGGCGGCGACGATCGCGCCGGCGCGGTTGATCGTATGGTCCTGCGTCGTTTGCGCCTCGGCGCGGAGAACGCCGGAGCGCTGCCAATCGTTGGACCGCGTGGCGCTGATATCCTGATCGATGTCGGCGTCGGTCTTGACCGCGGTCCCGGCGATGCCGCGGCAGTCCTGATATTCGCTCGCGGTCGTTGCCGCGTCGGCCCCCGGTTTGGACCAATCGGCGTTGGTCCACACGGGCTTGATCCATCCTCCTGCCCCGGCGCAACCGGCGAGGAAGAGCGCCGCGCCGAGCCAACCGCCCCTCATCGGCTGGATGCTGGCGCGGTGCGCCGCGCCGCGAGTTGATCGAGCATCGCGCGCTGCTCGGCCGGGGTCGCGGTATACCAGTCCCGGATTTCGTCGATCGTGCGCAGGCAGCCGCGGCACATCCGGGTGTTCGGATCCATCAGGCAGATGCCGAGGCAGGGCGACTCCGGGGTCGGCTCCGGCCGCGGGCTCTCGATCATGCCGAGGCGAGCGGCGCGAAATCGTGGCCGGCGAACTCGTAGCGGGTGTTGCAGAATTCGCAGGTCACCGAGATGACCTCGTCCTTGCGCATGTCCTCGATGTCGTCGGCTGGGAACGAGCGCAGGATCCGCCCGATGCGCTCGCTCGAACAGCGGCAGCGCGCCTCGATCGGGTGGATCGCAAACACCCGCACGCCCTCGTCGTGGAACAGACGAAACAACAGCCGGTGCGGCGACAGCTGGGGATCGACGAGCTCGGCCGCGGTCGCCGAACTCATCAGCACCATCGCGCGGCGCCAGCCATCCTCGACATCGTCGGCGATAACCGTGTAGCCGCCTTCGGGCGGCACCCGCTGCAGCATCAGCCCGCCGGCGCGCCAGGCGCCGCCCGCGCCAGAGCGCGCCGCCGACAATTTGATCCCGGCCTGGATCTGCTCGGATTGCCGGAAGTAATGCTGGGCGCATTCGGCGAGGGTTTCCCCGGTTAATTCGACGATGCCCTGATAGCGCTCGGTATGCTCGCCCTGATCGACGGTAAACGCGATGTAGCCCTTGCCTATGAGGTCCGGCACCGAGGCGCTCGACCCCCTGCGTGGGCTCGCCGCCGCGAGCCGGTCCGGGTCGTATTGGGCATAGCCGCGCACCGCGCCGTCGGTCGTCACATCGGCGACGATCAGGCGCACCGGCCCGTCGCTCTTGGTCTGCAAGGTGAAGATGCCGTCGTATTTGAGGGCGCCGGCAAGCACGACGGCGAGCACGATTGCTTCGCCGAGGATCGCGGCGACCGGTTCGGGGTAGTCGTGCTGCGACAGGATGCGATCGACAGTGGCGCCGAGCCGCACGAGGCGGCCGCGCAGGGCAAAGGGGTCGATTTGAAAGGGTTGGACGAGATCGTCACGTCTCGGGTCGGACTCAATGGGCAAATTCGCAAACTCCGCTGGATCACCCCTCACCCGCACCGCGGGAGAGGGCGGGGCCCACGCCGGAGGCGCGGGAGGGTGAGGGTTCTCAGGTGCGACCACCCTCACCCGCCCCCGGGTCAGGCCCCGGGGGCACCCTCTCCCGCAGTGCGGGAGAGGGCACTATGGCCTTACGCAAGGCACCAGGCGAGGATGCCCTTTTGCACATGCAGCCGGTTTTCCGCCTCGTCCCAGACCACCGATTGCGGGCCATCGATCACCGCCGCCGTCACCTCCTCGCCGCGCTTGGCGGGCAGGCAATGCATGAAGATGGCGTCGGGCTTGGCTTTTGCCATCAGGCGCGCATCGACCCGGTAAGGGGCCAAGAGATTGTGCCGGTTGACACTCGCCTCGACCCCCATCGAAACCCAGGTGTCGGTGACGACGCAATCGGCTCCGGCGACCGCCGCGTCGGGCTCGCCGAAGAGGCTGACCCGGCCGCCTTCGCGGCGCGCCCAGTCGACGACTGCGGGCGGCGGCGCCAACGCTTCGGGGCAGGCGAGCCGCAACTGGAAACCGAAGCGGGTCGCGGCATGGATCCAGCTGACCGCGACGTTGTTGCCATCGCCGCTCCACGCCACCACCGTGTCGGCAACCGGCCCCTTCTTGTCCTGTAAGGTCATGACATCGCCCATGATCTGGCAGGGGTGCGAGGAATCTGTGAGGCCGTTGATCACCGGCACGGTTGCGTTGCGCGCCAGCTCATCGAGTTTTTCGGCGTGGTTGGTGCGGATCATGATCGCGTCGACATAGCGGGACAAGACGCGCGCGGTATCGGCGATCGTCTCGCCGCGGCCGAGCTGGCTGTCGGCCGTGCCGAGAACGATCGTATCGCCGCCGAGCTGGCGCATCGCCACCTCGAACGAGACGCGGGTGCGGGTGGACGGTTTCTCGAAGATCATGGCCAGCGTCTTGCCTTCGAGCGGCCGGTCGCGCCGGCCGTTCTTGTAGGCAAAACCGAGATCGAGAATGCTGCGCAGATCCCCGGTCTGATACTGATCGATATCGAGGAAATGGCGCGGCGGACCGGCTTCCCGCCGCTCGCCGAACGGCGCCCTGCCCGGCGCTACCGCTCTCACGATGCGGGCCATTCCCGTGCCACCTTGTTGAGGATTTGGAGCCCCTCTTCGATCTCGGCGTCGCCGACGATCAGCGGCGGCAGGATGCGCAAGACATTCTCGCCGGCGGTGAGGCAGAGGAGCCCTTCGGCGCGCAGCTTGGCGACGAAATCGCCGGCGGTCAGCTCGGGTTGGCAGCGAATGCCGATCAGGAGGCCGGAGCCGCGCAACTCGGCGAAGAGCTTTGGATAGGCGCCGACCAGGGTGGAGAGCCGGTCCTGCAGCACCCGCGATATCCGCTGCACGCGCTCGAAAAACCCCGGCTCAAGCATTGCGTCCATGACGGCGTTGCCGGCCGCGACCGCCATCGGATTGCCACCGAAGGTCGAGCCGTGGGTGCCCGCGACCATGCCGACCGCGGCGGCCTCGGTCGCCAGGCAAGCGCCGATCGGAAAGCCGTTGCCGAGCGCCTTCGCAATCGCCATCACATCGGGGCTGATCCCGGCCCATTCGTGGGCGAAGAGCTTACCCGTCCGGCCCATGCCGCACTGCACCTCGTCGAACACCAATAGGAGGCCGAACTCGTCGCAAATCGCGCGCAGGCCTTTAAGGTAATCGGCCGTGGGGGCGCGTACGCCGCCCTCGCCCTGCACCGGCTCAACCAGGATCGCCGCGGTCTCGTCGGTGACCGCGCCGCGCATCTCGTTCAGATTGTTGAACGCGACGTGGTCGAACCCGTCCATCACCGGCCCGAACCCCTTGAGGTAGGCCTCGGCCCCGGCGGCGGCGAGCGTGGCGAAGCTGCGCCCGTGGAACGAGCCGTGGCAGCCGATCACCCGGTAACGCTCGGGGTGGCCGGTTGCGCTCTGGTATTTGCGCGCGACCTTCAATGAAAGCTCGACCGCCTCGGCTCCCGAATTGTTGAAGAACACGGTGTCGGCAAAGCTGCTGGCGACCAGCCGCTCGGCCAGCTTCTGCTGGCCGGGGATCTGGAACAGGTTCGAGACATGCCACAGCTTTTTCGCTTGGGCGGTGACCGCCTCGATCAGGCGCGGGTGGCAATGGCCGAGCGCGGTGACGGCGATGCCGCTGGTGAAATCGAGAAACTTGCGGCCGTCGGTGGCCCACAGATAGCAACCTTCGCCCCGATCGACGGCAACATCCCACCGACCATAGGTCGGCATAACAGCTGAAATCACGGTATTTCTCCTGCGCGACAGATGCGATTGAATTGCGGATAGGTTTCGGCGCGGCGAATTATCGTCGTCGCCGGTCCGCCCGCGACCCGCTCCCGGCCGCCATCCGATGCCGGCTCATCATGCCGGGAACGCGCATCATCGCCACTCTCCTAGCCGGCCGAGCCGTGCCCGCGAGGCATCGGGCAGGAAAGCGTTGAAGTATGAGGATGGCGGCCCGCGCTGTCAATTCGCGCGCGGGCGGTTCTCAGTGGGTAGAGGGTGAATTCGAAACGTTTGTTCACGCTGGCAGCGCCGACCATTGATCTCGATAGGCCACCGCATATTTCCAACGCACCCCGAGAACGGGATATGGCGCCGACCTGACGAGTTTCCCGGCGCTGCAAGAGGCCGACGACCTGGAATACATCGAGCGCATGCGATCGACCTCTAATCCTGCCGACAAGACGCAAGCCGCCGCCGCGCCGATTGATCGCGCGCTCGTTGAGAAATGGGCGCTCTTGCATCTCGAGCGCTATGCCAGCTCGGCGCAGAATTTGCGGCAGGTGTTGAAGCGCCGGGTGGGGCGGCGGGTCGGGGGCGATGGCGAGGCGGTCCGCGCCGCCGCGGTCCTGATCGACGCCGTAATTTCGCGTTATCTTGCGACCGGGCTCCTCGACGACGCGGCCTATGCCGTCAGCCGGGCGCGACGCGGGCTGGCGCGCGGCCACTCGCGGCGCGGGATCGTGGCCAGGCTCGCGGCCAAGGGGGTCGGCGCCGAAGACGCTGCAGCGGCAGTGGCGGCGTTGCGCGCGGACGCCAGCGATCCCGATCTTGCGGCCGCCTGCGCCTTTGCCCGGCGGCGCCATCTCGGCCCGTTCCGGCGCGCCACGCGGACGCCGGCCGACGACCGGCGCGAGCTCGCCGCCTTCGCCCGCGCCGGCTTCGAGCGGCGTGCCGCCGAGGCGGTCCTCGGCTGCGCCGACGAGGCGGCGCTCGCCGCTTTGCTCGCATCGGAATGAGCGGGGACGCGACCCGTCTCGCCCTGCAGGCGGACCGGGTTTTAGCCAGCCCGCTCACGTTCGCGCATCAGCCGGGCCACGGCTCGCGAATCGGGATCCTCGCGCCGCTCCAGGGCGGCGACGATGCGCGGCCGGTCCACCGCCGGACGGTTCTGGCTGAGCTTGAACTTGCCCTCGAGCCGGCTGACCGCAATCTCGATGCCGAGGATGCCGTTCAGCATCGATTGGACATAGGTGTCCGGCAGACCCTCCATGCGCCACGGCGGCGCCGGTTCGCGCGCCTCGTGACGCTCGGTCAGCCGGCGCACAAACTCGCGCAGCCAGTCCGGTTCGGCGATCGTGCGGGCGCGTCCATAGGCGTGGACGGAGGCATAGTTCCAGGTCGGTACGGCGGGCCCCGGCTCATACCAGCTCGGCGAAACATAGGCGTGCGGTCCGGCGAAGATCGCCAGCGCCTCCTCGGCCGAGTCGAGATCGGCACGCTGCGGATTGGCCCGCGCGAGATGAGCCTGGAGGTAAACCCGGCCGTCGCGGCGCTCGAGGAGGAACGGGATCTGGCTGGCGACCAGCCCCGCTTCCCCGTGGCTGACGAGCGTGCCGAACTCGTGGCGCTCGATATGCGCGAGCAAGACTTCGTTGCGGGTTTCGCTGAAGGCGGGCGGCAGATAGACCACGGTCGTGACCTCACGAGTTGCGGACAGGTCAGCGGAAAAGCTGCAGCAACACGCTGCCGAGCAGCGCGACCCCGCAGAACACCAATATCCCGCCCGAGCCGCGATTGATCCAGACCAGATGGTTGCGCTGGAAAGTCAGCCGCACCATCCCCGCGGCGAAGGCCAACCCGGCCCACCACAACAGCGAGCCGAGCCACACGCCGAGAACCATGATCGCGGCCCGTCCCAACGTCGCCGCGCGGCCGTTGAAGCCGATGGCGGCAAAGATCGCAACAAACGCGAGGATCGTGATCGGGTTGCTGATGGTCAGCGCGAAGGCCGAGGCGTAATCGGCGAGCAACCCCTCGGGGTCGCGCTGCGACTGCGTGGCCTTGAACGGGTCGGCGGTAACCGCCGAGATCCCGATGTAAAGCAGGAAGCCGGCGCCGCCCAGCCGCAGCCAGCCCTGATAGCCGAGCAGGAGGTCGGCAATAAAGGTGACGCCGAAACCGGCGATGACGCCGAACACTGCGTCCGCGCTCGCCGCTCCCAGCCCCGAGACGAACCCGGCGAGCCGGCCATGGAAGATCGTGCGCCGGACGCACAGAACCCCGACCGGGCCGACCGGTACGGCGATGATGATGCCGACCAGCAAGCCCTTCAGTAAAAAGCCCAACGGCATCTCTGCGCAAACCCGGCCACAGCGAGCCGCAGTCTCGGGGATGGACCGGTCAGGCGCAACCTGAAACGGGCCACGGTTCTCGGCCTTTTCCGAGGTGTCATCCCGGCGGCCGGGGCGTGCTGATCTGCCGCCACACACGGCACCCGAATCAGGGTATGATTGCTCAAAGAGCGTTTGCCGCGAGGTGGATGATGAGCGACCCCGAAACCGGCGATGCCTATCGGTTCGAATTTGTCTCGCTCGACGGCGAAAAGCTGCCGCTCGCTGCCTGGCGCGGCCGCCCGGTGCTCATTGTCAACACCGCCTCGTTTTGCGGCTATACCCCGCAATATCGCGACCTCGAGGCGCTGTGGCGCCGCTATGGCGAGCGCGGCCTCGTGGTGCTCGGCGTGCCCTCCAACGATTTCGGCGAGCAGGAGCCCGGATCGGAGGCCGAGATCAAGAAATTCTGCCAGACCAATTACCAGGTCGACTTCCCGCTGACCGAGAAGAACCGGGTTGTCGGGCCCGCCGCCCACCCGTTCTATCGCTGGGTCGCAGCAACCCTGGGCGACGCCGGCACGCCGCGCTGGAACTTTCATAAATACCTGATCGGGCCCGACGGCCAACTCGCCGGCACCTGGCCAACCCAGGTGCGGCCGGGCGATGCCGCAATCACCAGCGAGATCGAGAGCGTGCTGGCGACGCCATAGAGAGAAGCTCCACGCCGGCGCCGAACCGCAAGCCCCGCCTGGGGCTATTTTTGGCGCGCTGCGTCGATCAGCTTTTTCAGCGCTTCCAGGCTGATGGCGCCGGGAACGATCTCGTTGCCGACCACGAAGCCCGGCGTGCCGCGAATGTCGAGCGCCGCCGCCAGTTTGGCGTTGGCCTTCAGTATCCGGTCGATTTCCGGAGCGGCCATGTCGTGCTTGAGGCGGTCAACGTCCAGCCCGATCGAGCTTGCCACCTTGAATACCACCGCCTCGTCGAACTCTCCTTTGGTGTTCATCATCGCTTTGTGGAACGCGTCGTATTTACCCTGCTGGCGCGCCGCCAGCGCGGCCCGCGCGGCGGTCACCGACGCCGGCCCGAGCACCGGGAATTCCTTGTAGACAAAGCGCAGCTCTTTATCCTTGGCGAGCAGCGCTTCGAGCGACGGCTCGACCTGCTTGCAATAGGGACAGCGGTAATCGAAGAACTCGACGAGCGAGGCATCCCCCCGCGGGTTGCCACCGACCGGCGCATCGGGATCGTTGAAGACCTCTTCCTGCCGCGCGGCCAGCGCCGCCGAGGCCTTGTTGCGCGCCGCTCCTCGCGCCTTGTCCTCGGCCGCCTGCATCGCATCGAGCAGGATCTCAGGGTTTTTCGCCAGATAGTCGCGGACGATCCCTTCGATCGCCTGGCGCTGGTCGGGGGTGAACTCCGCCGCCGCCGCCGGCCGCGGCGGCAGCAGCGCCAGCAGCGCACTCATGCACAGGCCGAGTGCCCACAGGCGGGGCCGGCGCGGCGGCAATGTCGGATCTGCCGACGGCGTCGCTCGGCGGGTGCAGAACAGCATCACGATCAAAACTCCGGTCGGCAAGGCGGCAGCGGCGCCGATCAATCGTCGAGCTGTTCCGCCTCGCGGTGAATATCTTCGGCGCGCGCATAAGCTGCGGTGTTCCGGGTTAACAATTGCTTCGCCCGCATGGCCTGTTGCATCGCATCCTTCTTCCTGCCGTTAGCGAGCGCGCCCTCGGCCAAGGACAAGGCGGCCATGCCCATCTGGTTGTCGCGCCCGTAAGCGACGGCGAGGAAGTGCCAGATGTCGCTGTCATGCGCTTCCTCGCGGCTGGCATCGTTCAGATAGGCGATCGCGCGCCGGTTCAAAGCCGGGTCTCGGGTCTCGATATAGGTCTGCGACAATGCGATGCGTAAGAGCGGCGCCGACGGCGCCAGGCGTACCGCGGCCTCGTAAGGGGCGATTGCGTCACGGGTGCGACCGTTCTCGAACAGCATCTGGCCCTTGAGTTCCCGGTAATAAGGGTTGTTGGGGGCATCGCGGATCAGCCCGTCGATGGCCGGCAACGCCTTGTCGAGTTCGGGCACCCGGTAATAGGCGATGGCCCGCGCATAGCGGGCAAGCTCGGAGGTATCGCTCGGCGGATAAGCCGCCAGCGTGGTGGCGGGCGGATCGAGAAAGGCGTGCAGCTTGACTTGGATCAGATGCAAGAGCGCGGCCGACCCGGGCCGGTCGGGGGCATCGGAGCATCGCGCGTGTTCGATATGGTTACGCACATACTCGATCCTCTGCGCGGTCAGCGGATGGGTGGTGCTCCAACTATCGCCGGTGACGCCAGTCAGGAATTCGTTGCTCTGGAGAATTTCGAAGAATTGAAGCAGACCCCGGGCCGACAGGCAGGCGCGATCGAGAAAATTGAGCGCGGCGTGGTCGGCGGTCGCTTCCTGGGCGATCGAGAACTGCAGAAAGTGGCGCTCGCCGACCCCCATCGCGCCGAGCAGCGGCGCACCGCTGTGCCCGGCGACCGAAGCCCCCGCCGCCAACACCATCGCGATAATGGTCTCGATACTGGCGTTGCGCAGTTCCTCCTTGGTGCGCAGGATGTGCCCGCCGGCAATGTGTCCGGTCTCGTGCGCGATGACGCCGATCAGCTGGTCGGGGTTTTCTGCCCGCTCGATCAGCCCAGTGTTGATGAAGATCGCCTGGCCGCCGGCGACGAACGAGTTGATCTGATCGTCACCAACCATGTAGACGCCAACGTCGCCCGGATCGAGCCCGGCGGCGCGCCAGATCGGGCTGGCCAGCGTACGGATGTCGTTCTCGATTTCGGTGTCGCGGATCGCGGTCGGGCCGCCCTGTCCATCGTGGGCGCGAGCCCGAGGCGCGCCGCAGGCAACCGCGGCGAGCGACGCGACCAGCACCAGCGCCCGCAGCGAGCCGCCCGACAGCGCCGCTCTCACCGCCGCTGACCCCACCGTCCGCGTCGATGATGCAAACCACTCTCACTGGTTCCAAAGGCCGCGTTTGCGGCATTAGCCCGGCGCCGTGGCAGCGCGGCGGCAGTACCGCGACGCGGGTCGGCCACGACCGCAAGCCTCACGATTGGGTAAGCCGTTGCCACCATCCCCGCCGCGGATTTGCCGGCCGCTCGGTCACCGGGTGCACCGCGTCGTCAATGATAGGCGCGGGGATAATTGGCGCGGGCGCGGTGTGCAACGGCTCCTCACGCGGCCCCGCCGCGGCTTGCGCCACAGCTTCCTCAAGCAGCCGCTCAGCCGGGCTCTCAAACGGAATGCCCTCCGCGACGTCGCTGATCGGCAGAGGTGCGATCTCGGTTTCGGGTTCCGCGCGTGCCTTGCCGATCAGCGCTGGTTCGGGGGCCGCTTCGGTGTTGTCGCCGGCAAACGGCGCGACGCTGGCGGCGGCGATCTCGGCGGCAGCGGGCCAGGGCTGTGGCGCCGGCACGATCTCGGGTTGGCGGTCGATGTCCCCCGCCTCGGCGAACGGCACGATCTCGACGAGCGTCTCGTCGGAAACGGGCGCACCGGACCGGGCGGTCTCCGCCGCCTCGTCGCGGCGGGGTCGCGTCCGTCCGCCGCGGCGCCCACGACGACGACGACGACGCTCGGCTTCGGCCTCGCGGTCGCTCTCCACTGCGTCGCGCGGCGGGGTGTCCGCCGCCTCTCCAGCAAGCACGCTCTCGCCCCGCTCGGCGACCGATTGTGTCGCCGGGGCCGGCCGGGCCTCGCGCGGCTCTTCGGTTCGCCGGCGACGGCGACGGCGACGACGGCGGCCGCGCTCTTCCTCGCTCTCCGGTTCGGAAACCGCCTCGACCGCCACGGTGGCACTGTCGGCGACCTCCTCGCCTTCCTCCTCCTCGACGGTTGGTGCCTGGATCGCCCGCAACGGCGGCGCCTCACTCGCACTATAGGGGCGTAGCCGCTCCACCCGAAAGTTCGGCGGGATCAGCGAATCGTCCTGCGCGACCATCACCTTGACCCCGTAACGGGCCTCGATTTGGGTGAGCGATTCGCGTTTCTGGTTGAGGATGTAAAGCGCCACATTGGTCGGGACATAAAGGCAGATCTCGGCCGCGCGCCGGCGGATGCCCTCTTCCTCGATCGACCGCAGCACATAGAGCGCCGTCGATTCGACCGACCGGATGAGGCCAGTGCCGCCGCAATGTTCGCAGGGCTGGGTCGAGGCCTCGGCCAGCGAGGGCCGCAGCCGTTGGCGCGACATCTCCAAGAGCCCGAACGGGCTGATGCGGCCGACCTGGATGCGGGCGCGGTCGTTCTTGAGCGCTTCCTTCAGCCGGCGCTCGACCGCTATCTGATTGCGGTGCTCCTCCATGTCGATGAGATCGAGCACGATCAGCCCGGCCAGATCGCGCAGGCGCAATTGGCGCGCGATCTCGTCGGCGGCTTCGAGGTTGGTGCGCAGCGCGGTTTCTTCGATGTTGCGCTCACGCGTCGAGCGCCCGGAATTGACGTCGATTGCGACCAGCGCTTCGGTCTGGTTGATCACGATATAGCCGCCCGAGCGCAATTGCGCGATCGGCGAGTGGATGGCGTCGATCTGGCTCTCGATCTGGAAGCGGTGGAAGAGGCCGATCTGCGGATCGCGATAGGGCTGCACGCGCTTGGCGTGGCTCGGCATCAATGTGCGCATGAACGCCTTGGCGGTGCGGTAGCCCTCCTCGCCCTCGATCAGCACCTCGTCGATGTCGCGGGTATAGAGGTCGCGGATCGAGCGCTTGATCAGATTGCCTTCTTCGTAAATGAGGGCCGGCGCCGTCGATTTGAGCGTCAGCTCGCGGATCTCGTTCCACAGGCGCAGGAGATATTCGTAATCGCGCTTGATCTCGGCCTTGGAGCGCTCCGCGCCGGCGGTGCGGACGATGACCCCCATCCCGTCGGGAATGTCGAGGTCTTCGAGGACATCCTTCAATCGGCGGCGGTCGGCGATGCTGTTGATCTTGCGCGACACGCCCCCGCCACGGCCGGTGTTGGGCATCAGCACGCAATAGCGCCCGGCGAGCGAGAGATAGGTGGTCAGAGCTGCGCCCTTGTTGCCGCGCTCTTCCTTGCCGACCTGGACCAGCATGATCTGGCGGCGCTTGACCACTTCCTGGATTTTATAGTGGCGGGTCGGCTGTGCGCGGCGGCGCTCGGCATCGGCCTCCTCGACTTCTTCGACTTCGTCGCCGCCGAAGGTCTCGACGCTCTCGCGCCCGCCAGTCTCCGATTCGCCGGTCCGATAGGCCTCGTTCTCGACCAGCTGAGCGGCGTCCATCGTGAGGAGCGATTCTTCGGCGGCGCGCAGCGCAATTTCGCCCGGCTCCGGGGTCGGTTCGTCCCAGGAACTGGCCGGCGCCTCGGGCAGCCACTCGCGGTGCTCATCGAGCCGATCGGCTTCAGGTTCGGCTTCGGCTTCGGCTTCGGCTTCGGCTTCGGCCTCGGCCTCGGCTTCGGTTTCGGCGAGTTGCGCCGCGCTGGGCGGGGGAGCCATGGGCGCCGCCTCGTCCCGATCCGACTGGAGCTCGTCGGCGAGTGAGCGGTCGCCGGCGTCGACCGCAAAGTCCGCGCTCCATTCGGGTTCTCCGGCGCCGTCCTGCCCGTCGGCCGCTTCGCCCGGCGCGCTGGCGCCGTGCGGGACCGACACCGTCTCGGGCAGCGCCGTTGCGAGCGCCACGCTATCCTCGTCGTCGGCATCCTCCGGCGGGTGCCCGCCAGCGTGCGGCTCGGCTTCGCCGTTCGGGCGGTCGCTCACCGGGATCCGATAATAATCCGGATGGATCTCGCTGAACGCCAGAAAGCCATGCCGATTCCCCCCGTAATCGACAAAGGCCGCCTGCAACGCAGGCTCAACCCGCGTCACTTTTGCGAGATAGATATTGCCTTTTACTTGTTTTTTTGTGGACGACTCGAAATCAAATTCTTCGAGACGTGTGCCGCTAGTGACCACCACCCGAGTTTCCTCGGGGTGAGCGGCATCGATAAGCATGCGTTTTGCCATTCGGGCAGAACTCCCAGGCGCGCGGCTGCGGCCACCTTAAAGGCGGCCGGCGACGCGGTGCTGTGTGGACGAAAGCTGTTTGGGAGATAGCCGGGGGCGTTTGAGATCATAGCGTCGCGAAAATCGGTTATCGGCGTCGCGTCAACAAACACGCTCGGCTTCGGGTTTCTAACAATCTGCGTAATCAGGCGCTGCGGCCCGGCGCGACGGCAAAGGAGTTGCCGGGAACGCGGTTGGGCATCGCAGCGCCACCGGGCAACGCACCCGGTCGGGAGATTCGCACCAGGTAATGTACCGGGCAAATGCCGCCGCCACAATGTTTTCCGCAGCGGCGCCGGCATTGACGCGCGCCGCCGCGCGGCCATAGGCACGAAACCGCCTTGGAATAGCCATAGGGTTGCTGCATAAGGGGCCGCGCCGCGCGGGGGCAGCGACGCTGTTGCCGTGTCACAACGAAGGGGATCTGCGCCGTTGCGCGTAATGGTCAAGTTCGTTCGCTTCCTCTTCGTCTGCACGGTGCTGCTGGCCATCGCCGGCGGGGTCTTCGCCGGGTTGACGATTTGGTATTTTGGTCGCGACCTCCCCGATTACCAGCAGCTGGCGCATTATGAGCCGCCGATCATGACGCGGGTGCAGGCCGGCGACGGCAGGCTGCTCGCCGAGTATGCGACCGAACGCCGGGTTTTCGTGCCGATCGCAGCGATCTCAAAGCGGGTCATCCGCGCGTTTGTCTCCGCCGAGGACAAGAATTTCTATACCCATCATGGAGTTGACCCGGCCTCGATTTTGCGTGCCGCGTTGACCGATGTCGGGCGATGGCGCAGCAACCGGCGGCCGGTCGGCGCCTCGACCATCACCCAGCAGGTCGCCAAGAACATGCTGCTGTCGAACGAGGTGTCGATCTCGCGCAAGGTCAAGGAGATCCTCTTAGCCACCCGTATCGACGAGGCATTGTCGAAGGACCGCATCCTCGAACTCTATTTGAACGAGATCTATCTCGGCTCGGGGG
>DASYZD010000397.1:0-5823 GCA_035946655.1 Allostellaceae bacterium
GTCAGCAGCGCCTTTGAGGGTCGGTTCGATGATGCCGGCACAACGGCGGCGCGCTTTGCCATCAATACGACGCTCGGGATTGCCGGTTTTCGCGACCCGGCGACGGAACTCGGCTATACGGTGCGGCCGCGCAATTTCGAGGAGACGCTGTGCACTTATGAACTGCCCGCGGGGCCCTATCTGGTGCTGCCGATCCTCGGGCCGGCGACGCTGCGGGATGCCGCCGGCCGGATTGCGACGGTCGTCATGTACTTCGAAGTGATGGGTCCCGCGCTATACATACCTTATCGAATCAGCGATTTCACTGTTCAGTATGCATTGGTCAAGAATAAAATTGATCTTATCAATACGCTGTCGCGCGACCCCTACGCCGCGCAGAAGGCATTATATCTGGCGATGCGCGATCTGGGCTGCGGCTCGCAGTCGACGATCCACCGCGAGTTCTTTGCCCGGTGAGGGCGACCCCGCGCCCCGCACCGCGGCCGGCCTAACCCCGTTTGACGCTCAGATTTTGCGGAACCACTTGCGCGAGCCGAAGATCCGCCGCGTGCGCCGCCCCTTCCACCCGCGCTCCTGGACCATCTGCTTGACGCGCTTTTGGATTTCCGGCAGCGCGAGGCTGCCGTTTGTCAGCTTGGCATAGACGGCGACGACGTCGACGAATTCCTTCTGCCCGATCTTGCCGCGCTTCACCACCTGTTCGAGCATGATTTCGACGTGATGCTCGGCATGGCTGGTGAGCGCGATGTCGTGCTCGGCGGCGACGCTGAGCATGATCCCGGTCGCCTCGTCGAGCTCCATGCGGTATCGGGTAATGCCCTCTTTCAGAACCTTCATCTCGTCTTCACGGGTGATGAGGTTTCCGTTGATCGCATGAATTCGCACAAAATCGGCAAACTGCTTTTTGTCCCGTCGCACTTCGGAACTTCGCCTATTCCCGCCTTCCTGGTCTTCAACCGACATGATGCCGTATTCCGATTCCCAATTTGCGCAAAACCAGGCCGCGGCCCGCGCCGGCAGTGAGGAGACGCGAGGCGCACGCCGGCGCAACCGTGAACACTATCGCCAACTCCCAGTCCTATCAGCCAATTCCCAGTCGCGTTTCTTGGCGGCGGAGATTATGAGTTCCGACCCGGAATAGCCAGCGAAACCATCGGCGGCCGGCAGCCGGACCGATCACCTCATCGCGCTGTTGCGGTGGGCGCGCGCGTCGCCGGCGCGGGCGTTTGCCAGTCGGTTGCGCGATTGCGAACCGGCTGCAATTCGGGCTCCGATGCCGGCGCCGCGGCGATCGCCTCGCCGGGGGTCGCCGGGCTGAACCACGCGGTGATTGCTTCGCCGACCCCGACCAGCAGCCGGTGGATTTCGCCATAGGCGACGACGAACGCGCTGCCGACCGCTGCGTACCAGGGGCGCCGGTGTTGCGTCGGCGCATCATCGAGGAGGGTTTGCGCGATCTTCTCCGACAAATTCTCGTCGGCCGTCCTGTTCACCACCGCGCCGATCGAGGTGCAGGTCGTATGATACGGGCGCGCCGGGGAGAACCATCCCGGGTCGCCAAGGTCAATCTGCCGCAGCACGTAGGGGAGTTTGCGATCCGCCGCCCCGATAACGATGTCCTGCGAGAAAAACGGTACGACGTCGAGGGCGCCGCGATCGATCATGTCGAAGACCAGACCGCCGGTGTAGGGCGCCAGGACCAGGAACAATGCCGCGTCGGTCTCGCCGCTGACGACGCGGCCGAGCGCCCGCGCGCCGCCGATGTATTCGGGTTGGAGATTGGCAAGCGCGACGTCCATTTCCCGCAGGTTCGCAAAGCTCGCCGCAAGCTGCCCGTTCGCCGGCCCGACATCGAGCGTCGCCTTGCGGTTGGCGCGCACCCTCACCAGATCGCCAAAGCTCTGGATCTGCGACCCCTTGCGCACCACCGCCAGCACGCAAACCGGAACATCGCCGTAGAATTCAAACCGGATGCCGCTGTCGGCGTGGTCGCGCAGATACTGGACATAGAGATCGCGCTGAACCAGCCCGATGCTGCGCGGATGCGCGCCAATGCGCTGCATGACCTCTTGGTCGGTGTCCAGGCGCGCCAAAGAATACTGGAATTGCTCACGCAGGGAATGAAGTAATGTCGCGCCCAAATCGGCGCTGGAATACCCCTGCGCCGCATTGACATAAATCACCCCGCCATCCGCTCTCGCCGGTGCGGAGGAGCCAAATAACGCGCCGATCACCGCGAGACTTCCGCAGACCGCGATCGAAAACCAACCGGCCCGCTCGCGCGCGGGTCCGCCGCGTGTTCCTGCAGAGGCCGCCATCAATCCCCCCGCCATGCGGCGCAACTATAAGGGCGATCGGCCGCCTTTGTCACCCGCCCGGCCAGCCGCGCCCGCCGCTCGTCAGCAGTGGGATCAGGGCACCGTCAGGCGGTAGACCCGTGCCGCGGTGCCGCTGTAGAGCGCCTTCTTTTCGGCGGCCGAGACGTGGGCGGTGATCCGCTTGAAGGCGTTCCACAATTCGCTGTACCCGCCCGACTGCTTGTCCGGCGGAAAGTTGCTCTCGAACATGCAGCGCTCGGGCCCAAAGGCTTCGATGCAGGGCTCGATGTATTGGCGCCACGCGGCGGCGAGGTCTTCCGACGACGGCGGCAGGTCGCGCTCGTGAAAGTCGAACCCGAACGAGGTCATGCCGACGCCGCCGAGCTTGACGGTGACGTTGGGGCATTTCGCCAATTCGGCGATATCCTTCTTCCAGGCAGAGAGGATCTCCGCGCGGTGGCCGGCGTAGGGGCCGACGCCGAGGACGCCGCCGACATGGTTGAGGACGATCGCGGTGCCGGGGAAGGCGCGCGCCAGATCGATCGCGTCACCCAATTGCGGATGATACTGCCAGGAATCAAAGCTGAGGCCGAGGGGCCCGAGCTCGGCGAAACCCTCGCGGAACTTGGCGTCGAGGACCCGATGGGGCGGCACATAGCGGGCGGCGAACTTGCCGACCGCCTCGCTCCCGTCCCAGGAGACGCCGTAGCGGATGCCGCGAAACCGCCCGCCGCCGACGGCAAGCTCGGCTTCCAGCACCTCGCGCACCCGCGCCCCCAGCATGAGGTCGGCGTGACCGATGATCGCCTCGGCGACGCGGCACGGGCCATACGCGCCCGAGGCGCTCATCGCGGCGATGCCGTTGACGAACTCGACTTCGCCGACCGGCGCCATCTCGGCCGGGCCGTTCTTGCGGTACATCGCGTGGCATTCGAGGAAGACGGTGGCGACGATGTTGTGGCCACCGCCAATCCCGGGGGCGCCGATATCGGCGAGGAGGTCGGGCAGGAAGTAGCGGCCGCGCTGCGGCGTATCCCAGAAATGATGGTGCGGATCGATGATCGGCAGAGCGGGCTCGAGTGCGGCTTCGCTCGGCCGTTGCGCCAACCAGGCTTTCAGGTCGGCATCGTTGCGGTGCTGGGTGCCGTGGTATTCGCCCCTCGCGTCTCCGGTATCGGCCATCGTAGCGCTCCCCTACTCTGCCGCGCGCGCGGTGTCTTCCGCCCGCCAGGTCTTCAACACCGGCAGCACTTCCTTGATGAACAGTTGGAGGCCGCGCTCGGCGATATCAAACGGCACCCCGCCGAAGCGGAACGCCACATTCAGCTCGAAATCGCCAATCACCGCGCGGCGCGCCTCCAGTTCGCGCAAGACGCGGTCGGGCGTGCCCCAGATCGCCGCCTGCATGAACCCGGCAACCGCGCCTTCGAGGCCACCCTGGCGGGCGATCGCGGCCTTCTGCACGTAGGCGTCATAGCCTTTGACGGTGGCGAAATGCTCGCCGAGGAATTCGTAGTGGTGGAAGTTGCTCTCGACGAACTTGCCCATGTACTTGCGGGCATGTTCCTCGGCCTCGGTAAGGTTCGGGCCGCAAATGCAGAAATCGGTGATCATCATGGCCGGCGCCGCGCGGCCATGGAATTGCCGGAACAGGTCGCGATTGCGCTGGATCGCCGGCAGCCGCATGTGCCAGGGCCGGTCGGAGAACATCACCATGTGGGCGCCGAGCCGGGCGGCCGCCTCGACCGAATCCTCACTTGACGCCACGGCATAGATCCGGCCGGTGAAATCGTGCTGCGGGCGCGGCCGCAGCTCGACGCGCGGCTGCTTGTAGTGCTTGCCGTCGCCCTCGATAAAGCCGGTGCGCAGCGCCTCGACGATCATCGGCGCAGCTTCGTCGAAGCGCTCGCGGGATTCGTCCATCGTTCCGCGAAACGCGGCAAACTCCCGCCGCGCCAGCCCGCGCCCCAATCCCAGCCGCAGCCGTCCCTTGGACAACAGGTCGAGGACCGCCGCCTGCTCGGCAACGCGCAGCGGGTCGTGCCACGGCACGATCACCGCCGCCGTGCCAAGACCCACACCGGGGCAGGCGGCGGCGAGATAGGTCATCAGCTGCAGATTGTCGGGGCAGAATGAATAATCGAAGAAATGGTGCTCGGCCGACCACAATACGTCGAAGCCTGAAGCGGCCGCCAAACGGGCCAGCCGAAGCTCTTCCTCCCACACCTGATCGTCGCCGATGTTTTCCCAGCCATAGCTGGCGAACACCATCATCATGCCGACATCCATGGCTCCCTCCGGGGCTGTGTGGCGTGGAGTGTTCCACGCCGGCAGGGTAAAGACAACGTCAGGCCTGCGGGTGGCCTACCTCATCGCGCCATGCACCTCGGCGACGATCTCGAAGGATCGCTTGCGTTTGGCGTGGTCGAAGATGTTCGCCGTCACCATCAGTTCGTCGGCGCCGGTCTGGCCGATGAACTCGTCGAGCCCGCGGCGCACCGTCTGCGCATCGCCGACGATCGCGCAGGCCTGGCTGTCGGCGAGGATCGCGCGCGCATAAGGGTCGAGCTGGGCGTCGAAATCGGCAACGGGCGGCGGGACCCGGCCGCGCCGGCCAGTCCGGTTGTTCAACGTCGATTGCTGCAACGAGGAAAAGAGAAAGCGGGCTTCCTCATCGGACTCCGCGGCAACAACGGTCACGCCAAGCATGACGTTGGGTGCGGCGAGTTGCGCCGACGGGCGGAAGCGTTCGCGGTAGATCGCGATCGCCGGCATCATCATCGCCGGTGCGAAATGCGAGGCGAAGGCGAAGGGGAGCCCGAGGATCGCCGCGAGCTGGGCGCCAAACGTGCTGGAGCCGAGGATCCAGATCGGCACTTGGAGGCCCGCGCCGGGCACCGCCTGCACCGCCTGATCGGGTTCGGCCGGCTGGAAATAGGCCATCAGCTCGACGACATCCTGGGGAAATTCGTCGCCGCCGAGGAGCGTGCGACGCATCGCCCGGGCCGTCACCTGGTCGGAGCCGGGCGCGCGGCCGAGCCCAAGTTCCACCCGCCCGGGATGGAGCGCGGCGAGGGTGCCGAACTGCTCGGCGATCAGCAGCGGCGCGTGGTTCGGCAGCATGATGCCGCCGGCGCCGATCCGGATCGTCGTGGTGCCGGCCGCGACATGGGCGAGCGCCACCGCGGTCGCCGCGCTCGCGATCCCCGGCAAATTGTGATGCTCGGCCATCCAGAAGCGCCGGTAGCCGAGCGCCTCGACATGGCGCGCCAGATCGAGCGAGTTGCGCAGCGACTGCCCGGCATCGCCCCCTTCGACGATTGGCGACAGATCGAGAACGGAAAGTGGGACCATCGATCGGTTCACTTCGGGTCCGGCCAGCTTGCGTCGCGGACGAGGTAGTCGGCGGCGCGGATCGCGGTTGCCAGTTCCGCCGGGGTCGCCAGCGGCGGCTTCGTGCCGCCTTTGAGGCCGCCGAGGGCGGCGCGCACCGCGAGGACGGTGG
>DASYZD010000398.1:0-3571 GCA_035946655.1 Allostellaceae bacterium
GGCTGGCAGCGCGATCGGCTCCAACGCACCCAAGCCGCCCGCCCCAGCCCCCAGTTCCGCGAGGCCCACCGGCGCGGCCGCAGTGCCGGCGGTGACCGCGGCGGTGCCGGCCACTGCATACCACGCGATGGCGGCGGCCGCCGCAGCAACGATCGCCAACGCGACCACTTGACCACCGGTCAGACCGCCCGTACTGGGCGGTGGCGCCGGCTGCTGGGCGTTGCTGGTCACCGGAACGACGGCGACCAGTGCGACGGCGGCAACGCAAAGGAATCTGCGCATCAGTTCCACCTTTGGGGCGAAAAACAGCAAAATTTTACGGCAAACCATCGTCCCCAACGCCGCCGCATCCGCGGCCAAAAGGGGGGGATTCTGGCGCACCGGGATTAGGCGAAATGGTAGCGCATCTACAGCGGGTCACCAATCGCTTTTTGGCAATCGCGCGACGACGGACACCGACCCGATGAGCGCACCCGCGGTCCGGTCTTATTTGAGCCTAACCGGGTTGGCAATGTCGGCGTACCAGGCCTCGATGTGTTGATCGAGCACCGCGATCATCTTGGTTTCAACAGTATTCTCGGTCGAATCCACGGTTTTTTTGATGTTGTCCTCGAAGTCGGTACGGCTCAGCGAGGCCTCCAGCTGGTTGGACAACATCTCGGCGGCGATGGTCGCGGCAAGACCGATCGCGGCGCCGAGCGGGACTGCGGTCGCCACGCCGGTCGTGACCCCCATCGCGCCAATCCCCGTCATCCCAAACCCGACCGTGGTGCCGCTGGCTGCGCCGCCCGCAAAAATGCCAATCGCCAGATCGCCCATCTGCGACACGATCGGCCCAACCACCTTGTCAAAAAGATTGACGATGACGTGGGTGATGACGTCGGCTTCCTCGGGATTATTTTCGCTGGATTCGTTTTGGGTCGGTGTTTTGACCGACTTCGGAATCTTCAGTGTGACCGATAATAATCCTTGCCGAAAGTTCTGCTCCACCATGCGTTCCTTGTGCATGATGGTGCCGTTGTCCGGCTTGCCGTCCCAATCAAGCTTGAGGCCGCGCGCCTGGTCGGCCGACAGGCGTTCGGCCGAGCCGGCCTGCTCTTTGATGAATGCGCGCATGGCGCCGCGCTGCTCGGCAACGATGCGGGCCCACCGCGCCTCCAGATCGTCGTAGGATTTGTCGAACGCGGCCTGAAGCTGACTATCGGCCGCTCTCGGTCGGACCACCTGTTCGGCATATTGGTCCTCGAGATAGGCGACCATATGAACGCCTATCGAGCGAACCAGGCCCTCACCTTCACGCGTGTCCTGACCGGCGAGGCGATCGACGTCGCGGCCCAAAGTGTCGAGTGCCGGCATCAGGGCGTGGGCCATCAGCTCGTATTTCGTCGTGTAGGCGAAGTACCAATCGGCATACCGCGGCACGCGCGCCGTCATGCTCGCGAATATCGGCTTGAGCGCCCCCGAGATTTCGGCGACGGCCTGTTCGCGCGAGACGTTTCGCGCCGCCTCGAGGACGCGGACGCGCTCGCGCAGGAACTGATCGAAGCGGCCGTCGGCGACCTTGGCGCGGTAAATCGTACCCGCCTCGTCGCGCCAGACGACGGTATCGCGAGGCTTGTCCGGGGCCGCCACCGGCCTCGGTTTGACGCCCGGAGTGGTGCCGGGATTGGTCGTCGGCGCCGCGGCCGTCGTGGCGGGCGCTGGCTGCGCCATAATCGCGCGCGCGACGTAGCCGGCAGCCGCCGCTGCGGCGACGGCGAGCACTACCAGGAGCAACGCCAGAGCGGGGTGCGACGCACACAGCCCAACAATCCGCCCCGCCGGAACGACGCGCCGCTCGGGGTTGGTGGAAGGTGGACCTGGCAAACTGGTGCGCCGCGGTTGCTTGGCCTCGCGAGATCTATGGTTATATCGCTAACCGGTGCGCAATCAATCGCCGTCCGTCCAAGCCCCGGGTCCCAGACCGCGCGCCGCCGCTCCTACGGTGACATCGGTCGCCAGGCCCGGGCCAATTGCTGCGCCTTGGCGATTTGCGCCGGGCTCATCAATTTACTGACAATCTCGCGATTTTTGACCGCGATGTCGCGGTCCTGCCCGGGCGGCAGGTGGGCTGCGGCGAGGTTCGAATAGAGGTGCGATTTGACGTAATCCTGCGGGACGCCATCGCCATTTGCATACATGACGCCAAGATTGAGCTGCGCGACCGCGACGCCGTGGTCGGCTGCGAGCCGCCACCACTGCCCCGCTGCGACATAGTCTTGCGGGACTCCGCGCCCGTAATAATAAATGTCGCCCAGCGTGCTCTCGGCCATCGCATTGGAGTGTTGCGCCGCGCGGCGGTACCAGCGGGCCGCCTCGGTGTAGTCGCGCGAGACGCCGTGCCCATAGTAATAGGCATCGCCGATCAACGCTTCGAACGTGCCCAGACCGCCCTCCGCCGACGGCGTGACATTCTCTAAGGCGACCGAAACACCCTCGGTGATCGAGGTCGCATAGGATCGCAGGGTTGCCACGAAGCCGTCCGCCTGAGCCGCTGCGGCGCCGTCATTAGGCGCTGCGGCGAGTGGGCCGGTCGCCGCGATCACCATGCCGACAAGGACGAAGAGGCGCTTCACCAAGTTGCTCCGCCGATGATCGTCACCGGACACGCGTGACGCGCCGTCGCGTTACCGCAGCGGCGCCGAGATCACCCCTCTATACATATTTTAATATATTTTATCGTTGTATGGCGGCGCGAGGGTGCGCGCCGCTCTGCGGTTGGCTCGGCCCCAGGCAGCGGCCACCCCGACTGCGCGTGCGCTTCCGGCCGATGCTGACCCTTGACGCCGGACGCCGGGGCGTCTCCCAACCTCACTCGGCCGATGCGAGACGCACGCCGCCGGTTGGTTCCAGCCCCTCGGCCCGTGCGTGCATCGCGGCGCGGGCCGGACCGGCATCTTGATTGTCGTACCACCACGCGGCGAGCACGCCGCCCGCAGCGCCGCCGACCAGGGTTACCCCTTCGCCGGCGACCAGGGCGTTCGCCGCGATCGCCCCGAGGAGCGCGCCAATCCCGATCGTCAGCACCTTCGAACTGGACACTCCCGCGGCGGCCTGTGGAAACGCCGGGGCCGGGGCCGCTTTCGGTTGCGCGACCGCGGTCAATGGCGACAGGACTAAAAGTGCCAATGCGCCAACAAGAATGAGGTTGCGCATATCTGTTCTCCCTGTAGGGCGCCCGCCGCGCGCCGTCACCCAAGCAATCCCGAACATGCCTGGGCAGCGGCTCTCGCGTCAAGAGTAACCCAGTGGCCATCAAGGCCGCCGCGGTGCGTTTGCCGGCGTGGAGGACCTGGCCGGAGGGCGCGCAGGTTGACAGCGCCGGCGCCGACCGATAAGCGCAACCATGGCTCAGAATGTCGAGCGGCTCATCGCGCGGACGCTGAGGGCCAGCCGCTGGCTGATGGCGCCGCTCTATCTTGGCCTCATCGCCGCGCTGGGGCTCGTGCTGGCCGAGTTCTGCCGCGAGCTGGCGCACACCATCGCCGGGTTCGGCGAGATGACGATGGACACGGTCAACCTCGCCGTTCTC